>JAVCCP010000011.1 GCA_030765405.1 Candidatus Ancaeobacter aquaticus
AACATAACCCTTCAGCCACTCTCGGATACTATTCTTACCAAACAATCAGCGGTAAAAAAGACAACTTCATCTTCTTCTGGGGCTATCGTACTCACGTCATTGTCTCTAAAGAAGGTATTCCTCTTGTCGAACTTACTCTCCCTAACAATGTCAAAGATTCTGTCGCCGCTCGTAAACTCATCAAAAAACTTAAACGTGTCTACGGTACCCGCAAAGGCTCCATTCTCTTGGCCGATGCCGCTTACGACAAACGTGAACTTTATAATTTCATCGTCAATGAACTCAAGTGGCTCGCCTTCATTCCTATAAACCCTCGCAACACACAACAAAACAAAACCTTCGGTCCTAATGGTTTCCCCCTCTGCGACGCCAAACTCGAAATGAAGCCCGACGGCATCTGGACTGAAGGTTTGAGAACCCGCAGCAAATTCCGATGCCCGATTAAAACCAGTGTAAAGTTCGCCAAAAATCACCCTAATGGATGCCCCGTAGATCACTGCAAATTCAATCCCTACGGCTGTACAAAACATTTAGATATTACTGATGATGCCCGTTCTCGTGTCCCAAGAAATTCACTCTTCTATAAAAATACCTGTAACTTACGCACCGAAGTTGAACGTTATTTTGCCCGTCTCGGTGACCGCGAACTTGAACAGACTACTCACTACAAGATGAGATCAATCAAAAACCAGATGACTATCGCTCATCTCTCTTTAAGCCTTGTTGCCCATGCCGCAGCTATCCTCATAGAACAGCCTACAAAGATCAGGTGCTACCGTACCTTCGCCTCAGAACCACTGGCTTCCCTAACTGGGTAATACTCATACTTTCAAAGAACAATCTTTTATTTTTACAGGATAACTGTTTCTTTTTTCGGTGATCGTTTGCTATCCTGTTTCTCTTACCCTACTTCTTACTCTTTTCGAGATCGCTTCCTCGCTTCGCTCATCGCGATGACTCCGCTAAACGTCATTTCGCAGAAGTCTTTATCTATTTATTTACATATAAAATTCAAAAAACAGATTTGTACGTATAACTGGAACGGTCAGTCGCCGTTAATACCCCATACACATACTTTATCTTTACCGCTTTGTTTCGCTTTATAAAGCGCTTCATCAGCTTTATCTATCATATCTTGAAGTGACCCGCAATTGTACGGATACGATGATATCCCTATAGAAAGTGTAACCGTTACCTCATCATCTTCAAGACTAATATTATGCGCTTTCACCGCTAGTCTCATACGTTCAGCAACCTGTATCGCAATATTAAGATCAGTTTTAGGAAGTGCAATAGCGATTTCATCCCCACCATATCTTCCGATAAGATCAACGCTTCGCGCCTCATCCTTTAAAATCCCTGAAACTTCACGCAAGAGAATATCCCCGGCGAGATGACCATACTTATCGTTCACATGTTTAAAATTATCAATATCGGCAATGAAAAATGATAGCGGCTGTTTATTTCTATTTGCTCGATCAACTTCGGTTTCAAGAATCTCGACAAAATGTCTTCTGAGGTACAACCCTGTCAAACCGTCTATGATAGATAAATCTCTTACTTTATGGTACAGATTTATTTTCTTGAGCTCATTTGCAAGCTGTGGAGCAAGATTTTGTATTTTTTCAAATCCTATTATATCAACATCAAATACCACAACATAACCTAACAGTTCGTTTTCACTGACAAGTGGCACCGCGCCAAATGTTTCATACTCTTTATCATCACCACTAATATACTGCGTCATCTCACCTTTAGTAACAAATAGAGCATCAGCATTATCTTCAAATGCACTCATGATATTATTATAAAGATTCTTATGAACAACTTCATCAGCTTCATAGACAAAAGTATCTCTCGGTTCATCGCCGACGGGCATATTAAATACTTTTTCAATCTGCAATTCATTGTTCTTGCTCTCAGCTAACACCAGCTGCCCTTCGGAGAACTGGGCAAGGGTGTGTATAAATCGTGTCATAAGCTCAAGCTTGTTGGTGAAATCTAATGTTGCGGTAACACTTTTTATATTTTCGTAATACGATATTGTTGTATCAAGTTCTTTACTTACCCTTACATTTTCTTCCTTTAAGACCTTTGCTTCTTGAGAAAGCATGTCATATTTCTTAACCGCATCATTGTAGTACTCTAAAAAGAGGTTATACTGATTTTCATTTTTCTTTATGTAGTAACGGATAAGATTAAAGATAAAAAGAAAATATCCCGCTAAAAATACGCCGAGTATCGCACCGGGAATAATAAAATCTTCACGACTAACAATAATCCTCGTCATAACATACACTTCCGTTACCACAAGCGATATTAATGTCAACGCAAGTGCTTTTCTACTGCCATAGAATAGCCCAAAAAATATCACTAAAATAAAAAATGTTAATATTAAAAATGTATCCATTGCTCTCGTTCGTAGTTAATCGTTCATGGTTCATAGTAAAAACTTAAAACTAACGAATAGTAATATTTCAATAAAGCGGCTGAAAGCCGTTACCACACTTTTTACTTTTTCGTTTTACCTTTTGCGTTTGTGATTAAAGCTCTGATTTAATCACTCTATTTCTTCCCTGCCGCTTCGCTTCGTAGAGCGCTTTATCTGCTCTATCAACAAATTCATCCGTACTTTTTATTTTGTCGCTATACATACATACGCCAATACTTACCGTCCCGCGCAATTTTTCCTGCCGTATAAGAATTATCTGGCTAGCAATTTTTTCACGAAGCTTTTCAGCAAGCTCAAGAACCACTTGCTCATCATAATCAGGCACTAATATCGCAAATTCTTCCCCGCCATACCGTGAAACAATGCACTTCTTAGAAACATTTTTCTCGAGTATATCAGCATAGCGCTTGAGAACAATATCTCCTGCCGTATGACCATACTGATCATTAAATGATTTAAAATTATCCATATCCAATAACAGTACAGACAAAGTTACCCCACCGGCTTTAGCAACTGAGAATTGTTTTGCTAACTCTTCATTGAAATATGTTTTTACATATAACCCTGTTAACCCGTCCTTAATTGCAAGATCTTCAGTTTGACGGTATAGCATTGCGTTTTTTATCGTGGTAGACGCTATATTGGCGACAATCGATAACAACCGCAAATTACTGAGCTCAAAAGTATTCTCTTTATAACTATCAATTCTTAAAACACCCAGTATCTTACCTTCTGTAATCAGAGGAGCAACAATGATAGACTTTACTTCTTTAAGCGACCGTTGACTGGTATCAATGTGAAAGCGGTAATCCTTCTGCACATCAGTCACCAAAAGCGGCTGCTGGTGCCTCATAACCCAGCGGTTAAACACATCCATGGGATCAGTAAAAAGTGGTCTCTTTTCGAAGGAAATAACCTCAAACGCTTTTAATTCGAGACTCATAAGATCTTTTGCTACAAGAAACAGAAGGTTAATATCACCTTTTCCAATAGTGATATTACTGTATTCTATGATCCTGCGCAGAAGCTCATCAATAGGCAGGGTAAAACTAAGATTTTGGGCAACATCCTTAAAAAACAGAAACCGTTGTTTCATTCTAAGAAGTGATTTATTAATACCTTTTGCATCTTCATGAGTGTTAATCAGAATATTAAAATCTTCTTTAAGCTTCTCGGTCTTGATACGTAATTCTTCATTTTTAATTCTTCTGGTCTCTTTATATTTAAGCAAGATCATGCCTAACAGAATGAATGCGATCGGATATAAATAATAAATGGGCCTCCCGAGCGCAATAGCAATTAATATCGTATATACCGATAAAAAAGTGCTCATAACAACACTCAATAATATTCCGTAATTAAACCAGGTAAACACAACGAGCACAGGTAATATAATGAGAACCACAATAAGAAGTATATGATAAAACTGCAGCGGATATTTATTAAGAACAAATACGAGTATAAAAGAAATGGCTAATACAGTTAAGTAACTGACAAATAAGAAAAACCCTCTAAATTCTCCAATTTTAGTTACTTTCATTGCCTCTCCATCTCACAACAACTCCAATGGTCCGAATTGACTTCTATCTAAGAAGAACTTTCATATCGAAAGGCATTTCAAACACACATTATTTACGCAATAGTCTTTTCAGTCTCACAATCAAAGAAATGAACTTTTGTCATATTAAACACAACTTCGATCTTCTGATTCACTTCAACCTGCTCATGAGCATCCATACGTGCAATGAAAGAATGTGCGTTTGTGTTGAGATAAAGATATGTTTCAGCGCCCATCGGTTCAATTACCTCCACCATAGCGGTAAGCATGTGGTCGGGAGATGCATCCGCAACAAACAACCTGTCATAAATGTCCTCAGGCCGAATACCTAATACTACCCTCTTTCCTTCATAGGGGGCAAGAGCCCCAACCATTTCGTTACCAACTTTTATCTCAAAAAACTCTTCTTTAAAGAACAGTTTTCCGCTTTCTTTTTTAACAATTCTCCCCTCCATAAAATTCATTGGAGGCGTCCCGATAAAACCAGCAACAAATTTATTCACCGGTTTTTCATATAGCGCTATAGGATCACTTATCTGCTGCATCAAACCGTCTTTCATAACAACAATCCTGTCGCCCATAGTCATCGCTTCAATCTGATCATGAGTTACATATATCATCGTCGATTGCAGCTTTATATGCAGTTTTGTTATTTCAGTTCTCATCTGCACACGAAGCTTCGCATCAAGGTTAGATAACGGTTCATCAAAGAGAAACGCTTTCGGCCTTCTTACTATTGTGCGACCTACGGCAACACGCTGTCTTTGCCCGCCTGAAAGCGCTTTCGGCCGCCTATCAAGAAGCGAAGTAATACCTAATATTTCTGCCGCCTCGCGTACACGTGCATCTATTTCAGATTTTGGATATTTGCGTAGCTGAAGACCAAACGCCATATTTCTGTATACGGTCATATGAGGATAAAGCGCATAATTCTGGAACACCATTGCGATATCCCGATCTTTTGGAGCAACATTATTTATCAGTTTGTCATCGATATGGATAGTGCCTTGGGTAATTTCTTCTAACCCGGCAACCATCCTGAGAGTAGTAGACTTACCACATCCGGAAGGACCCACAAGAACAACAAATTCTTTGTCCTGTATTTCAAGATTAACGTTATTTACAGCACATACATTACCCGGATATATTTTATAGACATCTTTGAGGACTACATGTGCCATCTAAATACCTTTCATTACGGAAGTTGGTCACACACGCATGAGCGCATTATAAAGCATTAAGTATATGGTCAGGGTAAGCTCTTGTCAACGTTTTTGTTATGAAAGAAAAGGTAAATCTGGAGAGGAAACTAAGCACCACATTAAGTAGCTCGCGCTTGTAAAAATTCGATCTTTTTTTGCTCCATAATACGAGATACTTCATTGATCTTGCCCTGATCAACCAGTCCCTGTTTTTTCCTCATATATATTACTGAAACAGAATATCCATGCTTGTGGATATCAAGCACAGTTTCGTCTAGGAGAGCCCATCCTTTTTCAGATAATAGCGGGATAAATATAATTGATTTGACTGCAGGGTCATTTGATACATGAGATAACACAACTTCGTGCACAGCTTTACCCTCAAGATAATTAATATTACTTTTGGCGAGTTGTGTCGGCCCTCCACCTTGTACATTTTCTGAAGGCTCCTTTTTGACCACTAAAAGAGCCAGAGGGGCCAAACTTGGCAGCATATTAAGTACCGGGCCAATAAGACCAAAAACAGTACTTATTAGCATAATAGGAAGTGATAATAGCGCCATGGGAAGACCCATAAGGGCGCAACCCTGTGTAGACAGAAATGACACGCACACTACAAGCATGAGAAGCTTTTTTAGTTTCTTTATAATCATAACGCTATGATTGTAAGACAATTCACAAAAAAATAACACCCAAATCTATAGAATTATAGTAACCGATGAGCAAAAGGGGGGACAATAACAAAATAAAACCCGCATAACTAAAGATAGATCTAAGATTAAAAAAGTGAGCCGAAAAGATTCTATACTTTCGGTTTGTTTTTTTATGTTGACAGTATCAGTATAG
>JAVCCP010000012.1 GCA_030765405.1 Candidatus Ancaeobacter aquaticus
AGTGTGGTTGTGATCTTGTCCTTCGCGAGGAAGATGGTCTTATATTTGTTTCCTGTGTAGATTGTTCCTTTTGTGAATGTTAGCAGTTTTTCTTATTGAGGGCTGCGCATTCATTATCACGCAGAGAAGGGAGTTCGTTATGTTATATATATTTACTGTTATACGTTTCTGCTTTTGGGATTTTGTGGGTATGTTTGGTATTGCTCCTAGAGATGTTATGTATAGGGGTAGGTATTTGTATAAGGAGGTTACTGATGATGGTGGTATATATCATTGGAGGCGTACTATTAGTAGTGATTATAGAAGATATTATCGTTTTATACGGCAGTATGGTGGTGTCGAGGGGTTCCTTAGTGTGCCTTATCATCCATGGTTTTGTTATCGCATATCTACTGATACAGGTTTATGGGAGTTTGATACTAGGGACAGGAGTTATCGTCTTTTACAGTTGAGGGGTAAAAATATTTACCCCTCTAAATACTCTAAGTTCATAAAAGTATTTAGCTAGTATCTCGAACTATTTGTTTATCTTCTACTTATTCTCTTAAACTCATAATGATATGTGCATTCCATTTTATATAGAATTCTGTATAATAAGATATTGGTTGCACATTATGGAATATTATCCATTTTGGAAGGGATTATTTATGAAAATAACAAGAGATAGTTGTGATACATGATAAAATGTTCTTATACTATGGAATTCTATATAATAATATGTTAGAACCAAATAATATGAAGAAACAAAAGAAAAAATATAGTTACCCTATCATAATAAAAAATGAAATTTCTTGCCCATTTTTTCTGTCTGGCGATATACAAATTCAAAAATTAACCAAGCAAAATAAGCTTAATTTCTTTGGAATCAATGATGTTGATTTTACATGGGGTGCAAACTGCAGAATTAAATTAAGTCACGTAATAATTAACAAAATTCAAGCTGCTGAAAGCAAAGGAAGAAGAAATTATAAAGAAATAATGAAAATAGGGCTATTTGATGGTACTAACGAAATTTTAGCTTCAAATTATGTGTTAATTGTTAAAAGCCACTTTGATGAATTAAATCGTTTAATTGAGAGGATAAATATGGCTTTTAAATTATTAAGGCCAACATCAACAGGCGGTTATTTAGGTTTTGTTAGCGACGATACAGATGTTCATTTTCACCATCAATATCCTATTCCTATCAGGGGTCCTTTTGATTATTTAAAATTACAAGATCAAGATTTAATTAAAATAAAATCAATATATGAGCAGCTTGAAAAAAATAAAAGTGATAAAAAGTTGACTGGTGCATTGCTACACTTTTCAAGAGCATTAGAAAATATCTCCTACAATAAGAATGCCCGAATGGACATTCGTTTTCTCCTTTTAATGATAGTTTTAGATCTCCTATATATCCCTGATGGGCAGTCATCAGCCAGAAAAATGGCTTCTAGGATTTTCAACATTTTAAACGTCACTGGAATTACTCATCAAGAAATATGTGACCTTTATGACATTCGTAATGACATTATCCATGATGGGAGGTCAGATAGACTAACGGATAATGATTTCTATAAAATAACAGAAATTGTAAGACAATCACTGAATTTTTATCTCATTAATAAAAAAATATTTGCCAAAAATAACCTGAAAAAATAAAAATTACTAAATGTCTAAATAAAGTTCTAACAACTCGCTTCACACTGACCGAAACCCGCGCCGAAAAAACCGACACGGCTTCCGGCAGGTGAGCTTGAATGTTAGACATAAAAAATTAAAATAATGTTAAAAAAACCAATATTCTGGAAAATACTAGGTTATATTCTTTTACTGCTAGGTGCTATATTAGGTGCATCTTTAGGTGCTGTTTCTGCACCAATAAAAGGTGCATTGGCTGCTGTCGCATTCGCTATCTTAGGTAATCTTCAGATCGAAAAATCTAAAAATCTAGAAAGGGAATTAACAATAAAATCCAGACTAGATGAAGAAGCATTAGAAGCATTGGTCAAACTAAACGGTTTAATGTTTACAAGGGAAGAAATAAAGAGAAAATTCGACATTGATATTTCTATCCAAACTATTCGTTATTTAATTCAGCAAGATATAATTAAAAACGAAGTCTTTTCTTTATCCCAAAACGGTAAAATTTCCTATGGCTATTACCTAACAGATTTCGGCAAAGATGTCTTAAGAAAACATATTGGCATTATTGATTTATTCCCAGACATAATGATAGACATGTATAAAACTGCCTACTGGTTGGGGCACAAAAAAGATTTCTCTGCTAAAAAACAAGGTTTCAAAAAGATGCAAAAAAAAGATTTCGATGATTTTATAAAAAGTTTCTTCGAATATATTCCAAAAGAATTTACTAAGCTAGAAAACGATGTTTCGCATGAAGATAAAATAGGTATTTTTAGAAAATTCTTAGAAGACCAAAAAATATCGTATTCTGATAAAATGACTATAATTGACAAATGGAAAGTCTAACAATCCAATCAACCGGACTTTTTCCGTGGCTTTGCTGCTCCAAAAGCCGATTATTTGAAACGTTTACTTGTCATATGCTTATAGTCTGTATTCCATTAGACGCAAAATTAAACCCAATAAGGAATGTCGGCTTTACTCATTCATAAACAATATCTTCTTTCAAAATCCAAAGAGAAATCTTATAACAGAACAAATTGTTTATGAATAGCCTCCTTATTAAATTATCCTCTTATGTCATTATTTTAAAAAAGCCAGAACAGTTCGCAACGCCAAAAGACATTTCGCCTTTAGCGAAAAGACTTTTACCCTTCTGGTTCGCGTTGCTTTGGTGAACAGTTGGATTTATTTAAAGAACCTGTTCGCGCGGCGGTCAGGGTCAGGCGGCTACATCCGCCTTTGGCGGATTTAGCACCGCCTTTTGTGTGGCTGTTTGACCTCATAGAATATGTTTGTTGTTGTTTTATTCGTACACAGTTGATGAAGTAGCAGAAGCAGTTAAGCTCCATCCTTACACTGTTAGACGTCTTTGCCGGGAAGGGAAGATTCCTTTTTAATCTATTCCACTCCATTTCCGAAAGCTTTGTATCAACCCAGACATCCCGTTTTCATCGGGATCACTGGATTGATATGTTCGCCAGAAGATTATTCCTTTCAGTCATAAACTTCAGTCCCAGCTTTGCTGGGATTCGCTCACTACAAAACTTTCTCCAACTCCTCCTACATATTTCAATGTACCAGCTCTTTTCCATTCTGTTCATAGATCTATGTTTCTGTTTTCGCTTTCGCTCCAACAGAAATTCGTTCGCCCTTTTCGCAATTGAGACATCCTTCATTCTGAAGGAAGACTCAACTGCTGTGCTCACCATAGAACTATTCCACTTTATTTCCGAAAGCTTTGTATCAATCCAGACATCCCGTTTTCACCGGGATCACTG
>JAVCCP010000013.1 GCA_030765405.1 Candidatus Ancaeobacter aquaticus
ATCAGTTTTTATGTCAACATAATACTTCGAATCCAATGCGAATTTGCTCATACAAGGCGTTTACCACTAAAATATCGTAAATAGAATGACTTATGGTGGGTTAAAATACTTTGTTGCGGAATTGCTGACCAAAAATCACATGACTTTTTATAGTCGAGGGGACTTCCCTGCTTAAATACAGAGGTATTGAACCGAAAGATTTAGGAGGGAGTATAGAATTGTTACATAAAAAAAGAGCCGATTAGTAATTATCGGCTCATATTATTCCTTTTCCTATATATCGTTTTTAACGCTTATTCCCACTCAATGGTACTCGGCGGTTTTGAGCTTATATCATATACAACTCTATTCACACCTCTAACCTCATTGATGATTCTGTTTGAAATTAGAGCCAATAATTCATACGGCAAGTGTACCCAATCAGCTGTCATACCATCAGTACTATTGACTGCACGAACAGCTATGACATTTTCATATGTCCTTTCATCACCCATTACACCAACAGTTTTTATCGGTAAAAGTACTGCAAAAGACTGCCATATTTCTTCATAAAGCCCTGCATTCTTTACTTCCTCAACGACACGCGCATCTGCTTCTCTCAATATATCTAGTCTCTCTCTCGTGACTTCACCGACTATACGCACAGCAAGTCCAGGTCCGGGAAACGGTTGTCTCTGTATTATTTCGTTTGGCAAACCAAGTTCTCTTCCAATTTCACGAACCTCGTCTTTAAAAAGTTCTCTAAAAGGCTCTATTAGCTCAAATTTCATATCTTCGGGTAACCCACCAACATTATGATGAGTTTTTATCGTCGCTGATGGGCCTCCTTTAGCAGATACACTTTCAACAACATCGGGATATAATGTCCCCTGTGCGAGAAAATCTATCTCACCTATACACCTGGCACCTTCTTCAAAAACTCTAATAAATTCGTTGCCGATCACTTTTCTCTTTTTTTCAGGATCCACAACACCCTGTAATTTTTCCAGGAATCGGTCCGTCGCATCAACATACTCAAGATTGATCTTAAAGTTATCTCTAAATGTGTTAACAACTTTATCGGCTTCATTTTTTCTTAAAACACCATTATTCACAAAAATACATGTTAACTGGTCTCCGATCGCTTTATTAATAAGCATAGCTGCAACAGATGAATCAACGCCACCGCTGAGTCCAAGCACGACTTTCTTATCACCAACTCTGTTCTTAATCTCCCTTAACGAGCTTTCAATGAATGATTCCATCGTCCAATCGCCTTTGCAGTCGCATACCTTAAAAAGATAATTTTTTATAATATCTTTTCCATTTGGAGTATGAACAACTTCCGGATGGAATTGCAACCCATAGATTCTTGCTGCCACATCTTGTACAACAGCACAAGGAGAACTCGAAGTTATTGCAGCTGTTTGAAATCCATCAGGTAATACTTCGACCTTATCTCCATGGCTCATCCACACACTTATATTTTGAGGAAGACCTTCAAATAGCTTACAGGTTGAATCAGTTATTTTTAGCTCTGCTCTACCATACTCTCTCTTGTCACTTTGATTAACTTTACCTCCTAAAAGATGTGTTTCGAGCTGTAAACCATAACAAATACCTAAAACAGGCACTCTCATTTCAAATATTTCTTTATGACAATGTGGGGCATCTGGACTATTAACATTTGCAGGACCTCCGGAAAGAATTAATCCTTTTGGTGAATGTTTTTTTATTTCATCAACTGAAACATTATACGGAAGAATAATTGAAAAAACGTTGTTTTCTCTTACTCTTCGAGCAATTAATTGACTATACTGAGAACCAAAGTCAAGTACCACAATAACGTCATGAGCCAATTCTTGTGACATATAAATACCTTTATTAAGCTTTAAGCTGTAAGCTATATGCTATAAGTAAGAAAAAAATAAGAAATTCTTAAAGCTTACAACTTATAGCTTATTATATAGCTATTTTTTTCCCATACCAACACGCTGTACAGTTTGAAATATTTTACCTTCGGTTTTAATTGATGGGGCTATTATTAATTCTGTTAGATGCATCTCTTTGATATTATGCGCCCCAACACTACCCATTGATGTCTGCAAAGCACCCATAAGATTTTGAGAACCATCATCAAGCTTAGCAGGGCCAAACATTATCTGTTCAAGAGTACCTGTCGTCCCTACAAATATACGAGTCCCCCGCGGTAAATTTGCATGTGGCGTTGCCATTCCCCAGTGATAGCCACGTCCTGGAGCTTCCTCGGTACGAGCAAATGCTGAACCAACCATCACCGCATCGGCACCAGAAGCAAATGCTTTACATATATCTCCGCCAACGTTCATTCCGCCGTCTGTAATTATTGCTACATGTTTGCCGGTTTGCGTATAATAAAAATCTCGTGCGGCGGCACAATCAATAGTGGCAGTAACCTGAGGGATACCTATTCCAAGCACACCACGTGTAGTACATGCTGCACCAGGCCCGATCCCAACGAGAAGCCCATCTATACCTGTTTTCATTAATTCAAGTGCTGCATCATAGGAACAGGTATTACCTACTATGACGGGAATTTTCATTGATTTACAGAAATGTGTAAGATCAAGCACTTCATATTCTGATGATTCATGCACAACAGTTGTTACTGTAGATTGTACAAGAAAGATATCTGCACCAGCTTCCTGTGATATAGCGCCAAAATGCTTAGCTCTTTGCGGTATAGAAGAAACAACAGCAGGAACATTCTCTTCTTTTATCTCACGAATTCTTTTGGCAATAAGTTCTTCTTTAATTGGCTCAAGATACAAATCCTGCACTAATTTAGTTGCTTCTTCAGGGGGGGCAATAGCGATTTTATCTAAGACATCTGATGGATTATCATATCGTGTCTGCACACCTTCAAGATTAAGAACAGCTATACCACCAATTTTTCCCATTGCTTTTGCAAACTTCGTATCCACGACACCATCCATAGCAGCGGCTAATATTGGTACATTAAATTTCAGATCACCTATTTGCCAGCTGGTGTCAACCTCATTAGGATTTATTGTTGTTTCCCCGGGAACAAGAGCTACCTCGTCAAACCCATAGCAACATCGAGCTCTCCTATCTTTGCCTATCCATTCCATAATAGTAAATCTCCTTTCATATTAATCATTGAAAAACCCACGCACCGCCTAATAAATCTCAGCATTTTAGTGGTAAATTGACATAAAGTCAACAACTAGTTAAGTTTATTCTTACTGGGTTTATCTTAAACAGGTCAATTCTATGATTTTATAGTGCTCTGAAACGTAGAACTTTACGTGATACGGGACTCTTTTAAACCACTCAGGCTTTGGCACCGTGGACACCTAACTATATCCTTATCCGATTCGGCTACAAAGAGATATAAACATATTGGACATCGATTAAGGTTTTCAGTCTTTGGATAATATCTGTGTTTAATCTGCTTAATTTTGGCAACAAATCGAAATATTAAGACGACACCTATGGACACTACTAAATAAAATACAATAACAGTATCAGGAGAAAGTGTTATCAAATGCGAATCCTTTGTATGTAAAGTCAGTGTTCATTTATTTAAGAATACTTCCTTTAATAAAAAAATATATTGTACCTGATTGCAATGACTCTGCACGTATATCAGCGCTAAACTGCCACGCCTTCAATGCTTTTGTACATATTAAATCTATTTTTTCAGACCCGGAACTCTGCAGTATCAAAACATATTTAACGAACCCTCTCGGATCAATCCAAAAAGAAAGCTTAATGTTTTCTTTTAGCACATCATTTTTAGTTTTCGTTGTTATATCAAGCCTTCGAGTATCTCTCTTAAAATAAGGAATTTGATGTGCAATAAGAGTACGCGAGGTGACAGGCCCAAAGAGTCTAAAAGTAGGCACCTGCAATTTCTCAATATCGGCTGCGTGTGTTATTTGATTATCTATTTTTGAAGCATGAAAAACAGGAGGCATACTTTTTACCCCATTACAAAATTCAGTGGCAATATTATACAAATGTGCCGATTTTATATTATCTATCATATCTGTATCTTTTATTTCCTTAGATATCTTTATTTCTTCGTGCCTACCCTCTATTACTGTCGGTTTAGGCTCAATATTGTTTGTTTTGGAATATCGTTTTGAATACCCTCTGTGATACGGATAAGTAAAAAATGATAGATCGTGTGGCCCGATTATTTTTGAGTAAATCTTTACCCCTTTCCTGTTTTCAACGAGATATTCTTGCTCTGCATTAATAATGCTAAATTCAATATCTGCAGTTTTCTGATTACAGGTAACATTGGCAATATTGCACTTAAACCAACCAAATATTGCGCTATGACTCAAAATGGAAACAAATATAAACACATAAAATATTCTACTTTTAAAAATTGAGTCCATCTATCTTTTTTCCATCGCATTTTTTTATTTTTTTTGCATATTTCGTGGAGATGCTGCAATAGACAGGCGTTTAATCCCTGCTTCAATTGCTATATCCATTATCGAAACAATTCTATCGTGCAACACATTACTATCGGCCTTTATCACAACAAGTGTGTTCGGTGCATTCTGGGAAACTATTGTCATTTTATTTTTAAAATCAGCCTTCTTCACCCACTTTTCGCGAATATAGATTCTATCATCCTTCGTAATCGATACAACGGTCACATCCTGCTCTTTATTCAAATCAATATGCTGAGCAGTAGGCACAGTAACTTTTATTCCTGGTTGATAGATAAGTGTTGAGGTTATCACAAAGAATATGTTAAGGAGTAAGACTACATTAAGAAATGGAACAAAATCTATCCACCCTTTATCGTAACGTAATATTTTTTTAAACTTCATACGTCTTCCTCTTTTTCAAATAGTATAGCTACTAATTCCGTCGCACTCCTTTCCATATCTAAAACAATTAATTGAGCGCGATTCATAAGATAATTATACGCAAGAAAACTTGGTATTGCCACAACGATACCTGCGGCAGAACAAAGTAATGATTCCCATACGCCTCCGGCAATATCAGAAGCATTGAATATCCCCCCCCTTTCCTGTATCCGCATAAACACTTTAATAAGACCTATAATCGTTCCAAGAAAGCCAAATAAGGGTGCTACATAGGCAATATTCAAGAGCATTGGAGTATCTTTTTCTAAGCGAGGAATTTCATTTAATGATGCGACTTCCATTGCTTTCCTTACCTGATCTTCTGACTTTTGATACTTTAATAAACCGGCTCTCAAGACTGCAGATATAGGACCAGGTGTTTCATTGCATATTGTTATAGCTTCTATATGATTTTTTTTCTTTATCACATTGGCTAAACCGTTCATAAACTTCTGTGTATCAATTTGTGCTCGTCGCAAATGGAATGTTTTATACATAAAAACCGCAAATGCTACAATTGAAATCAGTCCGATAAACACCATCACCGGTCCGCCGAGGATAAAAATATCTAACATGATACCTCCAATTTATAATTTATTTGAATAGCTTCCAATGTTCTTTTTTGATTGATTCAATAATATCTTGTGCCCGTTCATAATCATACGCATTCATATCAACAACTTTTTGATATACGTGTACAGCTTTTACCCACTCATCTCTTTTTTCGTAGAACGCTCCTACTTTAAATGCTGATAATGAATACCAATAAGAGTGAGTACTATATTCATAGATAACTTTAAGATACTCCTCTATCGCCCGTTCCTTATTTCCCATTGCAGAATAACACTCTGCTATTTTGTACAACGATTGCGCCTTTAAACTTCCATCATCTGATTCATAAACACTGTTATATGCATGCACGGCTCTATCATAATTCTTTTGAGCATAATACATATCACCGATTCTTCCCTTAGCATCATAATAGAGTATCCCTTGTGGGTAATCGCGTGTAATTTTTTGGAAATAACGTAATGCAGGCTTATACATTTTCATCATAGAGAATATATCTCCGAGGCCAAAAAGAGCATCTTTCTGCAAAGAAGATTTTGGATATTCATTACGCAACCGCTTAAGATACCATACAGCATTTTTTAGGTCTCCAAGAGCAAAAGAGCTACGAGAGGCTATAAATAATGCATCATCAGCTACAGAGGAACGCGCATGTTTTTTTGCTATACCATTAAATATAGCACGTGCTTTAACATACTCATGGTGCGTAAAATAATAATACCCTACCCAAAACTCTGCTTCAGGCACTTTTTCTCCTTCAGAATATTGAGAAATATATTTTTTAAATATTTTTAAAGCATCGTCTTCTCTACCAGCATATGAAAGAGCCCACCCATATTCAAACATGCTCTTTTCTACAATGCCCTTATCTAGTTTATCCGAAAGTATCTTTTCATAAAACTCAATAGCTTCATTATACTGCCGAAGATTGCAGTGTGCATTTGCCAATGAATACAATGCATCTTCTTTAAGAGACCTATCCTCACTACTCTTCAACAATAAAGTCAGAATACTGATCGCTTCATTGTTGTTTCCGTTACCAATTTGAGACACCCCTTCATAATATAAGGCCTTATCTAAATAAGGTGACTCTTTCTTTGCCTTTCGCACTAATTGAAAATATCGGATAGCGGCATCATATTTCTTGAGATGATAATACGCCATTCCCTGTTGGTAATAGATATGACTAATAATAGGCGACGACAATTCCTCCTGATGGATTTCATGTATTTCTTCATATATTTTAATTGCATCCAAATAATTCTTTTCATTAAACAAAGCATCACCTAACAATACTTCTATTCCAATATAAGTCTTTTGGTCAGATCCTTTGACTACCGCGTCTCTCAAGACAGCAATTGCCTGTTCTTTCTTCCCTTCCGCAAATAATGAACGTGCCCATGCATCATATATTTTCATCGTTAAAGAATCATCTGATGATTTCTCTAATGCTTTTTGCAACATGCCACTTGCATCCAGATATTTCTTTTCTTTGATTGAGGCTACCCCCGATGTGTAATATGCATGCGAAATAACATCATCATTTTTAGATTCTTTAACAAGCGTATCAAGAAGTTTTATAGCCTCTTCATTCTCCTTATTGAGGAGCATTGTTCGTGCACATGTTAGCTGTGCGTATTCGACACTATTGCTTTGAGGATACTCTGAAATAATTTTTTGAAAGCATTTCTCAGATAACTTGTATTCTTTAAGTGCAGTATAACATTCACCCTGCTCATAAAGCGAGCTGTACGCAATTTTCTCAGTGGGATCGATCTTACTATTTTCTTCAAACACAGTAACGGCATCTTTGTACTTACCCAGACTTTTAAAATTATGTCCTAACAAATAATTTATTTCTGGTAGTATCTTTTGTGTTTTGAGTGATTCTTTTAACTCACGCAGAAGTGCAATAGATTTATTATATTCCTTAAGAAGATTGTATGTCCTTGCACATTCATACCGAACGTAATCATTAAACGCATCGTTTTCTTTCATCTTTAATAGCTCTCTATATTCAGTTAAAGCCATTGTGTATTTACCCAAAGACGTATAGCCTCTTCCTTTCAAAAAATATGCATCTTTGCCAAATTCTGTATCCGGACTAATGGATAAAAGTTCATCACAATTCGTTATTGCGTTCTCATATTCTCCTTTTTGAAAATATGCGGATGCGATTAAATACATTCCTTTTTCTTTTAACGCCTGTGATTTATCAACAACTTTATAGAAACATATAAGCGCTTTATTATATTTCTTTTGAGCAAGATAGCTTTCGCCCAAAAGAATATTCGCAGCCTCAATGTGCTTAGAATCAGGGTATTCTTCGACAAACCTCTCATACTGCCTTATAGCTACATCATACAACTCATCGTTAAATGCATTTTGCGCTCTATTGAATAATGAAGTTTCATTATCTCTCTGAATAAAAGGAAATGACTCAGCTTCTTTGTGCATGCCTAAACACAGCACACATTGAAGCACAATAATAAGAATGCTTATTTTGAGTGGAATTTTTGACATTATTTTTTTAAGGGCTTGAGAAAGAATAATATCCCCTAAGTAACAAAAGATTTAAGAAATTCAATAGAGTGTTTATCGGGAACTATTTTATACTGATCGAGTGCTGCAGGCAGATAATAAAAGCCACCTTCACGCAAGACTATCATCTCAGAGCACCTTTTCCCGTACTGCAAACGACCATCACCACGGGTAACAAAAATAACTTGAAATTTTTCTCCATTACAAAGTGATGAATACTTATTTGTTACGGTAATTTTCTCTACAGTGAAGTGGTCGCAGGCAATAAGCAACCGCTCATCGAAATCATCTGATTGAATCAATACGGGACTTAACAGCTGCTCTTCAGAATTATTGGGTTCAATTACCGGTATTGCCTTATCTATATCGAGCTCTCTATTATGATCCCAATCATACAAACGATATGTCAGATCCGAACTTTCCTGAATTTCAAAGAAAACAGCCGATCCCTTTAATCCATGTATCCTTCCTGCTGGTATATAATACCCATCACCATCACTAACGCACGACTCTTCCAAATACTGCTCAATTGTCCCGTCTTGTAATGCATTAATTAATGTCTCATCACCAACCCAGTCTTTTATTCCAGTAATAATTCGTGTATTGGAAAAAGTTTTTAACATATACCATAATTCTGTCTTCCCCCAGCTCCCTTTTTCAGTAGTCTTTGCAACAATATCATCCGGATGAACTTGTACTGAAAATGGCTTATGCGCATCGATAATCTTGTATAATAGAGGGAACCGTGACCCAAACCTATTATATATATCAGCACCCAAAAATGACTTGGTATACTTATTAATAAGATCTGTCAGTAGCAAACCTTTATATTCCCCATGAGCCACTTTTGAAACATCGTTACCTAACGCGGATATTTCCCATGACTCGCCAATTTTCTTTGCTTCAGGAAGATTTCGTGAGTATAGTTTCTTGAGGTTTTGTCCTCCCCACACTTTTTCCTTAAAGATCGGCTCGAATTCTATTGGATATGGTATAAACTTATTCTTTGGCATAATAAATAGTTCTCTTATAAAAAACTTTAGATCATATAAATTCAGTATATCGAATATTTATGAAATGACATAGATATTATTGCACTATTCTAATTTCCGCAGACAGGCAATAGCCTCTTTCATATCAGAGGGAAGCGGTGCAACATATTCCTTAAATTCAGCCGTATCAGGATGAAAAAACTGTAATCGCTCAGCATGCAACATCTGTCTGGAAATAGCACAGGTATGCCTGATAACAGAATTGCGGCAATAGAGATCATCACCAAGAATAGGATATCCAATATGTGAAAGATGCACTCTAATTTGATGAGTTCTGCCTGTTTTTGGATACACACGGACATAGGTAGCATCTTTGAAGCGCTCTATAACTCCATAAACAGAAACTGCCTGCCTTCCATATTCCGCTGCCTTCATTTTTTTTCTCATTACAGGATGGCGTGCTATGCCAATATCAATTACTCCATTATCCTCCTTGATAACACCTTTCACTATCGCACAATATTCTTTTTTTACTAGCCTTGTTTCAAACTGCTTAGAGAGGTTCCTGTGTGAGTGATTTGTCTTTGCAACAACAAGACAGCCCGTTGTATCTTTGTCCAATCTATGCACAATACCTGGTCTCAACACACCATTGATATCTGAAAGATTTTCAGTGTGGTATAAAAGCGCGTTTACAAGAGTCCCCGCAAAATTGCCGCTTGCTGGATGAACAACCATCCCAGCGCTCTTGTTTAAGACAATATAAGAGTCATCTTCGTATAGCACTGTAATCGGAATATTTTCTGGAACAACATCTAAGATTACCGGATCAGGGATATGTATTTCTATCTCATCTTTGTTTTTCGTGTGACAGTTAGGTTTGACACACTTTCCATTAATTAACACGTCACCGTTTTTGATAAGTTTCTGTATATATGATCGTGATTGACCTTCAAGAAATGATGCGATGTATTTATCAATACGCTCATTTTCTTCTTCTTCATCAATTGTAAGCCTAATATTCTCAGTCATATTTTTAACTAACTTTTAGAGGTTTGCGGTGAGCGCATTGTATTTTACGGAAATCGCAAACCGAACACCGAACACAGCGATAAGCTGTGAGCTTTAAGCCTTAAGTAAATATTTAAAACAATAAAAAATATTTCATAATCTTATATCTTAAAACTTAGAGCTTACAGCTTATAGCTATCTTTATAATGTTTTGTTACAAAATATCCGAAACATCCAATCATTATCACACCTATGCTGATAATTTGATAAATTGTCATTCCCCCGCCACATATTGCAGAATCACCCCTAAAAAACTCCACAAAGAAACGTTTCAGTGGATACAATACAACATATAACCAAAAAACCTGACCATTCCATTTTCGTTTATCATACACAAGTAAAAGTACCACAAAAATAAGAAGATCTAAGCCTGATGAATATAATTGCGCAGGATGAACAGGCAATGAAGCATACATATCCCCGTTAATAAATCCTTTATCAATATGGTTAAAATATGGAAGACTATATCTTGGGAAGGCAACACCGACAGGAAAACTCGTAACTTTACCATAGCAACATCCGTTTAAATAACATCCTATTCTTCCGAGAGACTGCCCAAGCGCTAAAAAAGGCACCACGAGATCTGCTATAAAAAAAAATTTATGCCCCTTCATTGTCGTATATATAGAAGTAACAATAAAAGTGGCAATAATACCTCCGTAGACTATGAGTCCCCCACGATTGATCATTACTATCTCGAATGGATTATCCATAAAATAACGTATATTAAAGACCACATACAACAGTCGCGAACCAACTATTCCTGAAATAATAATAACTAACAACAAGTCTGAAATAAATTCTTTTTGTATATTCTCTATTGCCGCTTTCTTAAGCACAAGATAATAACCAAGAAGAAAAGCTATCGCGACACAAACACCATACGAATATATGGGAAATTTGAAATGTAATAAAATAGGATGCATAAGTTTAAAGCTACGTTAGTTAAAATTATTGCTCTATTTATTTGTTACAAAATACCACAGCAGAAAAACTGTACCTATACAAATAGAGCTATCCGCCAGATTAAACGCCGGCCAGTGATAGTTATGTATATGAAAATCAAGAAAATCTATTACAAATCCATGAAAGATTCTATCAATGAGATTTCCTGCAGCCCCACCGCATATGAGACCTAATGCAGTGTTAACATAAGGATCTCGCCCCATAGAAGACAAACCAACAATAATTAACACGATAAGCGAGACTACCGATATGCAGATAAGAAGAATTGTATGTTCAATGAGAATACCAAATGCAGCACCGGTATTGTGTATCAAGGTAATATCAAAAAAACCGTCAATCAATGAAACGCTTTTATGCAATATTAAATATTTATTAGCAAAATATTTAGATAATTGATCAAGAAACAAGACACATAATACGATTATATATATTCTTCTCGCTGAAAAGTTATGCATCTTAAGTGATTTTTCATTCATGAATATACATACACCGAAATGACACTAATTATTTTATACACTACGCTTTAGGACCTTTTTTCTCGACTTTCTCCTGGCATGCTCTACAGTTACTTGCAGATGGCAGGGCCTCAAGCCTTTTTTCACTGATGTCACATTCGCACGTTTCACATTTGCCGTAGCTACCATTTTCCATACGCTGCATAGCCTCATCTATTTCATATAGTATATTCTGTTCATTCGACATGAGCCCGAGAGCAAACTCCCTATCAAAATTATCAGTGCCAACATCAGCCATATGAAGTGAATATGCCGAAAGATCTCCTGATTGATCTCGTTGAGACTTATTAAGAGTTTCATCCTCTATTTGCTTTAAAGAACGTACAATCTGTTCTTTTTTATCTAATAGTTTTTCTTTATATTTCTTCATGTCTCTTTTATTCATTATTTCCCCCTATACGGATAAATTTTTAATGGGCACCGAATTAGGCCCCTTGAGTTATCGCATTTACACACTTCTGACATATTGTTTTATGTTCTGAGTGCTCTCCTACAGAGACACTATAACACCAGCAGCGCTCACATTTCTCTCCATGAGCTTTCTCTGCATAAATAAAGAAGTTCGCAATTGTATCAGAATTCGTAAAATTGTCATTAACTTTTTCACGAGAACAGAATTCTACATCTGAGACGATAAAAATCGCTTGTAATTGGTCTTTATACTCGTCTAAAAGTGCTTTAATCTCCTCATTCTCAGCACATAAGCATACTCTTGCTTGTAAGGAATTACCAATAACCTTGTTTTTTCTCATCTCTTCAAGTACTTTGAGCACTTCTTTCCTCACCTCTATCATTTTTGACCATTTTTTCTCTAACGTATTATCTATACGATCTTTGGAATGGCTCGGCCACGATGACATATGAACACTCTCGATATTATCTCGGCTTTTCTGATCAATATACCCCCATACCTCTTCTGCGGTAAAAGACAATATAGGTGAAAGAACTTTGACTAGAATTAACAATATTTCGTGTAATACGGTTTGAGCGGATCTCCGCTGGCGCGAATCTCTATAGGCAGTATATAGTCTATCTTTTAAAATATCGAAATAGAATGAACTCATATCAACAACACAATAATTATAAATAGCTCGATACGCCTTATAAAAGTCATACGCTTCATAATGCTCAGTCACCTTTTCTAACAATAGATATGTATGTGATAGCGCCCATTTATCAATAGAGGTAAGCTTCTCATAAGGAACTTTATTCTCCTGGAGATCAAAATCACAAATATTACCTAAAAGATACCGTATTGTATTTCTCATTTTCCTGTATGCATCAGCTAGCTGCTCTACAATTTCCTTTGAAATTCTTACATCATCAGTATAGTCAACACTTGCTACCCACAACCGCAAAATATCCGCACCGTGCGAATTAATTGTATCCAACGGAGAAACAACATTTCCTCTCGACTTCGACATCTTTTTACCTTCTCCGTCAACAACAAAACCATGTGTGAGAACACTTTTGTACGAAGGTTTGTTCATTATTCCCATAGCTGTAAGTATAGCGGATTGAAACCAGCCTCTGTGTTGGTCACTTCCCTCAAGATATAAATCAGCAGGATTTAATAATTCTTCTCTTTTCTCAAGAACAGCCTGATGACTCACTCCAGAATCAAACCATACATCCAAGATATCTTTTTCTTTTATAAACTCACTATGAGAACAATGCGGGCAGGTGAAACCTTCCGGCAAGAATTCTTTTGGGTCCTTCTCAAACCATACATCTTCATTTGACTGTTCAACCATTTTTTCGAAATTGTGGAGTATTTCTTCAGTAATAATCTCGGTATTGCATTTTTTGCAATAAAATGCGGGAATAGGAACGCCCCACAATCTTTGTCGTGACAAACACCAGTCAGGTCGTCCTTCAACCATTGCTGATATTCTTCCTTCACTTCTATTGGGGATCCACTTTACATTTTTAATTTCTTGTAATGTGTCTTGTCTTAAATTATTACTATCGACATCTATAAACCATTGAGGCGTTGCACGAAAAATTACTGGTGATTTACAACGCCAGCAATACGGATACGAATGGAGTGTTTTTCCTGCAAAAAGCAACGCATTTTTATCCTTCAAGATATCAATTATACGATCATTAGCCTTAAATACGTGAACTCCTTCAAACCCTGGAAAAGCTTCGGTAAACAATCCTTTATCATTCACCGGCATAAAAACATCGAGATTATATTTTTTTCCTACCTTAAAGTCATCCTGCCCATGACCGGGCGCTATATGGACACAACCAACACCTTCACTGGTATCAATAAAATCGCATAATACCACCTTGTTCACACGATCCATAAATGGATGTTTATATGCTCTTCCCTCCAGCTCTTTACCTTTAATAACATGTATCACTTCATAATGTGTTATACCTATTGTTTCAAAAGCTTTTCCAATAAGTTCCTCAAGTATTATAACCACGCGCTCTTTTGAACCATCATGATAACGAACAATGGCATACGACAAATCAGCGGCCACTGCAGTAGCCATATTAGCAGGTATTGTCCACGGCGTTGTAGTCCAAATAACGATAGAAACATCCTTCACACCGGGAACAATATCTTCAAACGAATCAACAAAATCAAACGCAACATGTATAGAAGGTGATGAATGCTCGGCATACTCAATCTCAGCTTCTGCTAAAGCTGTTTCACATTTGCAGCACCAATATATTGGTTTTAATCCTCTATAAATATATCCTTTTTTATATAACTGAGAAAAAGAACGAATTATCGCAGAAACGTATTCAGAGTTCATTGTAAGATACGGTTTTTCCCAATCACCAAAAACACCTAATCGCTTAAACTGCTCTTTTTGAATATCAACATATTTTGACGCATACTTCCTAGCACTTTTTCTAAACTCAACATGATCAACATCATGCTTTGTTTTATTCAATTCTTTAAAAAGCTGATGCTCAACTGGTAAACCATGACAATCCCAGCCGGGAACATACGGGGCATCATAACCTCTTAATGTTTTATATTTAATAACAACATCTTTTAATATCTTGTTTAGTGCGTGTCCAATGTGTATGTTACCGTTCGCATATGGAGGACCATCATGCAAAATAAATTTCTTCTTGCCTTTTTTATTCTCTCTAAGCGCTTTATACATATCCTTCTCTTTCCACTGAGAGAGGATGACCGGTTCGCGATCTTTTAGTGCCGCTTTCATCGGAAAAGCAGTTTGCGGAAGATTTATCGTATCCTTATAATTCATAAAATATTCCTTTATATAGAATTAGGCGCAAGATATTATCAAACAGAAGATTTTTTGTCAATTATGTTTTATAAAACCCTATTCGCTTGCTATTCAATTACTTATACTACTGACTACCAAAAATACTTACAGTAAAATCCTATCCGTTTATATCAAATTCACTTTTGTACCACTGTACAAATTTTTCAATGCCTTCAGCTATATTTACTTTCGGCTTGTACTTAAGAACTTTCGTGGCGCACTCAATTGATGCACACGTTACAGGAACATCACCCGGCTGATTACCCAAATAGGTTATTTTCCCATTACAACCGCAATTCTTCTGGATCAGTTCTATCAATGTGCTCAGCTTTACTGTTTCTGAGTCACCCAAATTCATAATTTCGTAATTACACTCCACCTCTATTGAAGCGACTATGCCGCTAACAATATCGCTTACAAATGTATAATCACGGGCAGATGCACCATCTCCATAGAGAGTTATCTCTTCATTTGATAATAATGCACGGGTAAATTTATGAATTGCCATCTCAGGTCGTTGACGCGGCCCGTAGACTGTAAATAAACGTAAACATATTATAGGGATTTGGTACAGGTGATGATACGTATAACACAACATTTCACCAGCCATTTTTGTTGCCGCATACGGTGAAATTGGTTTTTGAGCAAATTCATCCTCTTTAAACGGAATATTTGTACGCGAGCCATATACAGATGACGATGAACTAAAAATCATTTTTTTTACTTTATATTTCCGAACACATTCAAGAATGTTCATAGTCCCCTTTAGATTGACATCTTCATAAATAAGGGGATCCTTGATTGACGGACGAACACCAGCACGTGCAGCCAAATGAATAACAATATCTGGTTTTGTATTAGAAAATATAGTGTCCATCCTCTTGGCATCACGAATATCATCGCGATAAAGAGTAAACATATCGTGATTAATAACGTTACTGAGATTCTTCTCTTTGATTTTCGGATCATAAAAAGTATCAAAGTTATCAACACAAATAACTCTGTGCCCTTCGGCTATGCATCGCTCAACAAGATGTGACCCAATAAAACCTGCCCCACCGGTAACTAAAATGTTCATTTCTTTCCCTTCTTATTCAAGCAGCTCTATACCCACTAAAAAATACTTACTGCAAACGTAATGATTTTTATAAAAGGTGTTGGATATATACCAATAATCAGTGTTCCAACTAATGATATTATTACCGCAGTTGTCAAAGCAGGGTGCGTTACAATAGTAACATCCCTACGCGCAGTATCAACATACATATATTTAATTACTCTTACATAATAATAAAGGCCAATGACACTATTAATTATACCTGCAAGCGCAAGATATATCATGTGTGATTCAATAGCAGCACTAAACACATAAAACTTACCTAAAAATCCAGCCAGTGGCGGAATACCAGCAAGTGACAGTAAAAATACCGCAAAAGCAAATGCTGTTCCCGGAACAATTTTTGCAAGTCCCCTAAAATCACTTATCTGTTCGGATTTTAGTGAACGTATAAGCATAATCGCAATCGTAAATGCGCCTATATTCATAAAGATATATACCAATAAATACATTAACACTGCTTCTTTACCGAGTAGAGTCGGAACGGCAAACCCTATTAAAATGTATCCAGCTTGAGCAATACTTGAATACGCAAGCATCCTTTTAATATTATTTTGTGAAATCGCGAGAATATTTCCTACAGTCATTGTAATAACGGCTAATACACCGATCAAGTCGTGCCAATTAACGCCAAAATCACCAATCCCACTATAAAAGATCCTTAAGAAAACTCCAAATGCGGCAATTTTTGGAGCAACTGACATAAATGCTGTGATGGGTGTTGACGCACCTTGATAAGCATCAGGCGCCCACATGTGAAATGGTACCATGGCAATTTTGAATCCGAACCCAACTAAAAGAAATACGAGTGCCACATACATGACACCTGCATCGATACCACCACGAGCGACATTCACGCTCATTACCCCTAGATCAAGTGTCCCTGTCAAACCATACACCATAGAAATACCAAAAAGGAAAATAGCAGTCGAAAGAGCTCCAAACAAAAAATACTTCAGGCTTGCTTCACCAGCAAGAAATGTTCTTTTTGACACAGACACCAATATATATGTAGTAAGAGAAACCAGCTCAAGGGAAAGATAAATAAGTAAAAGATTATTTGCCATAACAAGAAAACTGAGACCTACCCCGTTAAAAAGCAATAAGGCAAAATATTCGGGAAACTCTTTTTTATCATTAAACTCGTCTCCCATGGAAAGAAGTCCGACCAAGATCATGGTAATAAAAATAAGAAATCTTAGCGTGAGTGAAAAAGGATCAATACGAACCATCCCGTAAAATAATTCTTTATCGGGATACGTGAACGCGCAGAAACCGAGAATAATCATTGCAACAACAAAACTCATAACAGTAGCAATACCTAGAATTTTCTGCTGGTTCCGAAAACTCTTACCGCAAAGAACAACACAAAATCCTGAAAAGATCAAAAATAATTCAGGAGAAATATACTTTGCGTGAACATATAATTCTTGTAACGTCATAATAACAGCCCTTTTATTTTCGCTAGAAGCTCAGTAATTGCCGGCACCTGGATATCAAGTAAGATCATTGGATATATACCAATTAAAACCACTAAGATCATAAGCGGCACTAACGTAATTATTTCAGATACACTTATATCCTTCATGTCTTTCCAACGCTGATTCAATGGTCCAAGCAATACTCTCTGTAGCATCTTTAAATGATATGCCGCTGCGACAACGATGCCCATAACCGCTAATATGGTCACCACCCTAAATACAGGAAACGTACCTAAAAGAGCCATAAACTCACCAACAAAACCGCTCAAACCCGGAAGACCTAATGACCCCATCGTAAACAATATAAGGAATCCACCATACACAGGGACTTGTGCGCCAAGTCCACCAAAATTCTTTAAGTCTCTGGTATGAGTACGATCATACAATACGCCGACAAGTAAGAACATGCCGCCGGTAATAACTCCATGGTTAAACATTTGCATCAGAGCGCCATTAATGCCTGTAGAAGTCATACTTGCAAGCCCGAGTAAAACAAATCCCATATGGCTAATACTTGAATACGCGACCATTTTCTTGAAATCAACCTGTGATAACGCCACAAAAGCGCCGTAAACAATATTAACGACACCCAGTATAGCCAGTGGATAACTGAACCATTGTGCCGCATCAGGAAGTATAGGATAACTAATTCTAAAGAATCCGTAACAGCCCATCTTGAGAAGAACTCCAGCCAAAATAACACTTATTGGTGTCGGCGCTTCAACGTGTGCATCGGGCAACCACGTGTGAAATGGAAAAATAGGTACTTTAATCGCAAAACCTAGAAATATCGCAATGAATACAACCTGCTGAAAACCAAGAACAAACCTGCCACTTCCCCGCGCAAGTTCCAGCATATCAAAGGTATGAGGATCACTGGTAAAATAAAGCGCTAAAAATCCGAGAAGCATAAATACGCTACCAGCGAGGGTGTATAAAAAGAATTTCATAGCGGCATATTCTTTCCGGGGACCACCCCATATGCCAATCAAAAAATACATTGGTACAAGCACAACTTCCCAGAAAACATAGAAAAGAAACAGATCAAGAGCTAAAAATGTCCCGATCATTCCTGTAACAAGAAGCAAATACAAAATAAAGTATTCCTTTTGTCTTCCTTTAATTTTATATGAAGCGATACAAGCGAGAAACGATAGCAGTGTCGTCAACGCTATCATGGGAAGACTAATACCGTCTATTCCAAGAAAGTAGTGAATATTAAACGCTTTTATCCACGTAACTCTCTCAACAAATTGCATATTGCCATTTGAATAATCATAAGCAAACATAAGGAGTATACACAGAACAAGTGGTATCGCGCTAAAAACAGTAGCAATGATTCGAATAAGTTGTTCTTTCGTTTTTGGAATAAACAAAAGACACAAAATACCAAGAATTGGTGTAAACGTTATCAGTGTTAAAATCGGCACTTTCATAGACTCCCCTTTTTAAATAGCAATTTTCAATATCTCATATTACTTGAGGGGGTGAGAAATAGTAATATCTACAATTTGGCTGAGCCGATTTTGGAGCGAAATAAGGAACGAAGAGTGCCGCGTATCCCCTGCGATACGCAAACGATAAGTGACACAGTTGCAGCCCAAAATCGGCCAGCCCCTCCGGGGAGGCACATATTTGGACATCTACTTCGTTGCTCCTCCTTGACGTACCACATAGGGTACGTCGGCGTCGTCACGCCTTGCATACGGTTCAAATCTGAACCTCCAAATTGTGGATATTACTATTTCTCACCCCCTAGCACATTAATAAACAATATAATAACAATACCCAAAACCACAAAAAGCATGTAATTCTGAATTACTCCTGTTTGGACTTTTCGCCCATATTTACTCAAAGACCTCACACCCCATGCAGTACCATTAACTAATCCGTTAATAATATATTTATCGAATACATACTGCATTTCACCTAAAAAGATTGAAATAACCCCAACCCCTTTAACCAGTCCATCAACAACATTCTTGTCGAAGCGGTTTAGAAATCGGCTCGTAAGCATAAATGGCCTTATGAATATATGCAAATAGAGCTCATCAAAATAGTATTTATGTATAAGCACTTTATATACAAGCGAAAAACGTTTCCTTATAACATCTGGAACTATCTTTATTTTAAGCATATAAAGGATATATGCTATGGTTATCCCAATAACAGACGCAATAATTGAAGATACCATGATCCCCGTATGCATTCCATGGTGACCACCATCACCAAAAGAAACAAAATGTTCGAACCAATTATGCATAATAGGAGATCCAATTAGACCAACAAACACTGCAAAAACTGATAATATCACAAGAGGTATAGTCATGACTTTTGGTGATTCATGCGCATGAATTTCATCATTCTTCGGTTTTCCAAAAAACACTACAAAACATAAACGGAACATATAAAACGCAGTAAATATACAGCTCAAATACGCTAATGCAAAAACTACATGATGCCCACTCAAAAATATTTCTGCCATAATACTATCTTTACTCCAAAAACCGGCAAAAGGAGGCACCCCACTAATTGCAAGCGCACCGATAATAAATGTTATCGCGGTAACTTTCATTTTTGAGAATAGTCCACCCATCTGTCTGATATCCTGAACATTAGTACCGTGTATAATGCTTCCAGCACCTAAGAAAAGAAGTGCTTTAAAGAATGAGTGTGTCATTAAATGAAAAGTCCCCGCTGAATACCCTCCAATGCCGAGTGCAGTCATCATAAAACCAAGCTGACTGATCGTGGAATATGCGAGAATTTTTTTTATATCGTTAGAGACAAGAGCTATTGAAGCACCCATAAAAGCGGTAATGATGCCGATATAGGCAACAACAAGTAAAGCAACGTCATGAGTAATAAAAAGTGCATAACACCGCGCGACAAGATATACCCCAGCTGCAACCATTGTTGCCGCATGTATAAGAGCACTCACCGGTGTTGGCCCTTCCATTGCGTCTGGCAGCCATACATGAAGCGGAAACTGAGCAGATTTACCCACTGCGCCACCAAAAATCAAAATTGCGGCAACGGTAAGAAGATTATAATGTTCTTTGAGAGAAGATACCGGTAAATCGGTAAAATAGGCACTCCCTGTTATCCAAAAGACTATTGCCAGACCAATAAAGAGACAAACATCACCAATACGTGTTGTTATAAAAGCTTTTTTGCCGGCTTCAGCAGCAGAATCTTTCTCAAACCAAAAACCGATAAGCAAATACGAACAAGCACCAACTAACTCCCAAAATATGTATAGCATGATAAAATTATTTGCGAGAACGAGTCCCAGCATGGAGAACATAAAAAGTGACATATAGGCAAAAAATCTACTGTACCGTTTATCCCCACCCATGTACCCCATTGAATAAATCTGTATGAGAGTGCCAATAATTGATACAACTAAAAGCATTGTTACACAAAGCGGATCAACAAGAATACCGAAACTGAATTTTGCGTTACGCAAAACAAGCCAATCAAAATTAAATCTAACAACATCTCCTTGCAGAAGATTAACAAATGTACTTATTGAAAAAAGCACAGAAAGAGAAGATGCACAAACAGAAATATATGCACTTATTTTCCCTAATCGTTTCCCAAGGAAAATAATTATTATAAATGCTATTGCCGGAAACACCGGTATTAAATACGGGTAATTCATATACTTCGTATATTCCTATTTTTCGATTACTTTCTTTATACGTTCATTTTTTTCTTAATATATATTCTATGAACGATGAACGAATCTACCATCTCATTAAATTCATTCTATCGGCATATATTGTTTTTGCTTGTCTGTACACAGCAATTAAAATCGCGAGCCCCACAATAGTCGCAGCGGCAGCTGTAGCAATAACGAATATTACAAATATGAGACCTTGTTCGTTTCCCCACACTCTGCTATATACCAAAAAATTGATATTTGCGGCATTAAGCATTAACTCAATACTCATCAAAATACCGATAGTATTTCTCCGTGTCAGAACACCGTAAAGACCTATAACAAACAGCAACGCTGCTACAACAAGAAAATGACTTACCGGGATAATGTTCATTGGTCACCATCCTTTGTACGAGAAGCAAGTGCAATTGCCCCGATTAAAGATGCCAATAACACAATTGAAACAAATTCAAACGGTAATGCATACTGTGTTAAAACCGCTTTGCCAATATCCTGAAACGTTGTATATCCTTTTACAAGAGTATCCTTAAAGGCTAATTTAGAGATAGCTATGACAATCAAAACAAATAACGAACCACACAAGATAAAGGATATCCCCTTTTGCTCATTTGATTGTTTTACATATTTATCGTTAATGCGCGCAATAAGCATGATCGCAAATAATATAAGCGTCAGAATCGCTCCGACATACAGCAACAGCTGCATTATTGCTAAAAATTCACAATTGAGATAAAGATATATACAGGCAATACCGATTAATGTCAGAGCAAGAGCTAATGCAGAGTGAAAAATATTCTTCAATGTAACTACCAGCACAGCTGAAATCACCGTAACTGCAAGCACACAATAAAATACTGCAAGCGCAATGAATGTTTCACTTATTTTAAAACTATTGATCCACTCGAACATGCCAGCTTACTCCTTCATATCCCTTCATTAAATCAACCGTAAGTAACGACCTATCGTCAATTACCGCAACCTCATAATCTTTATTCATATAAATCGCTTTTGTAGGACATACCTCTTCACAAAAACCGCAAAAACAACATAGCGCGGCATCATATACAAATGACTCTAAAACCTTTTTCTTATCTTCCCCAACAGTCGCTTTAATGGCAAGACATCCATCAGGACAGATTTTCACACACTGCATACATGAGACGCATTTCTCTTTATTTAATTCAACAAGTCCCCTGAAACGGTCCGTCATTTTCTGCCGCTCTTTAGGATATTGTAAAGTAACTGCATGACTGAATAGATTTTTTACTGTTACAGACAGCCCCAGAAGCAGGCTCCATATCCCTTTAATAATATTTCCTATATACTGTATCATGACAATCACTCTCTATTTTAAAGAAGCAGTAAAAATGCTGTTATCGCTAAATTAATAAATGCCAGTGGCGTTAAGAATTTCCATGAAAACGACATGAGTTGATCAACACGTAGTCTTGGAAACGTCCATCGTATCAACATCATTACAAAAATAATCCCGTATACCTTAATGAGAAACCACATAAAACCAGGCAATATTGGCCCCTGCCATCCACCAAGAAAGACAACTACTGCTACTGATGAAACGATAAAAACATTTGTATACTCACCAACAAAAAAGAGCGCAAAACGCATCCCGCTGTACTCAGTATGAAAACCTGATACAAGTTCACTTTCAGCTTCAGGAATATCAAATGGAACTCTATTTGTTTCAGCAATACCGGCTATAAAATAGATAAGAAAACAAATAAATAAATTTGGTCTAAATATAAACCACAGGTTTTCCTGCGCCTTAACAATATCGTTCATTCCCGAAGAACCAACATATAAAAGAACCGTTATAAGAGACACGATCATAGGAACTTCATAGCTAACCATCTGTGCGACGGCTCTCATACCACCAAGCAGTGAATATTTGTTATCAGACGCCCATCCGGCCATAAGTATCCCAAAAACGCCGAGCCCTGAAACAGCAACAATATAAAAAAGCCCCATATTAAGGTCCCGGACAATCCATTTCTCGCTAAAAGGAATTACAACAAAAGCCATAACCGCAGGAACAATGACAATATACGGTGCCATACGAAACACAATATGATCAATTTTAGCTGGCCTGATATCCTCTTTGATCAATAACTTAATTGTATCAGCAATTGACTGAAGCCAACCATGCCAACCAACCCGCATGGGCCCAAAACGCGTTTGTATATGTCCTGCAACTTTTCGCTCCCACCAGATCAAGAACATCCCCGAAATAGCAATAAAGCCAAGAACAGCAACAACAATAAAAATTAAATATAAAATGTCTAAAATACCCATAATAAGTTGTAAGCTATAAGCTGTAAGTTATAAGTTTCTTTTGAAAACCTGACAACATACGACCAACTTCATCAGCTAGCTCCATTATCCTTTCATAATCATTCTTTTTTACATATTCTAAATCATAAACTAAAAGTAAATGATACTTTGTCTCCTCTAAAGAACTATCCGCAATATTAAGAAAATGCGCAAAATCTTTATTACTTCTCCTCTTATACCCTTCAACAATATTTGTTGGAATAGATGCAGCATATCTTCTAAGTTGCGATACTAAACCATATTTTTCAGACTCCGGAAACAATTTCGTAATTTTATATATTTCTAATACTAACGAATGAGCTTTTTCCCATACTTTTATATTTTTAAATGAATGCGTCATTTTTTATCTTATCGCTTATAGCTTACAGCTGATAGATAGGTTCGCCTATCTATCAATTTCTCCCATTACAATATCTAAGCTACCGCATATTGCGACAACGTCTGCGATTTTAAGCCCCTTCATGAGTTCCGGTAATATTGCCAGATTTGAAAACGATGGTGCGCGCACTTTTACCCTATACGGTTTGTCTGTACCATCACTGACAATATAAAAACCAAGATCACCACGCGGAGCCTCCGTTCTAAAATAAACACTCCCTTTTTCTGGCTTAGGATACCTCATAGCCATTGGCTTAAGAGCATTAATTTCACCACCAGGCAATTGTTTAATTGCCTGTTCAACAATCCTCACGCTTTGTCTCATTTCTTCGATACGTACTTTATATCTATCCCAACAATCACCGTTTTTTTCTATCGGCACATCAAAATCAAATCTTTCATACAGAGAATATGGTTCAGCTTTACGTATATCCCATTTAATTCCAGAGCCACGAATGTTTGGACCGCTTATCGCATAGGTTAAAGCTTGTTCTGGGGAAATAACACCAACACCTTTCGTCCGGTTAAGAAAAATAACATTGTTAGTTAGTAATCGTTCGAGATCATTTATTTTTGGTAATATATAGGTTATATATTTTTGCACCATATCAGAAAATGTATCGGGGACATCCCGCGCAACACCACCAAAACGAAAATAACTGTATGTCAGTCTGTTTCCGCATACTTCCTCATATATATCAATTATCTTTTCTCTTTCACGAAAACAATACAGAAGAGGTGTTCCAAACGCACCAAGATCCTGTGCGAAGGTACCGACACCAAGTAAATGACTTGCAATACGCTGCAGTTCAACAAGAATTATTCTGATATACTGCGCACGTTCAGGAACAACTACTCCCATAAGCTTTTCAACGGCCATAACATAGGCGAGATTATTAGACATAGAAGCAATATAATCTAACCTGTCGGTCAAAGGAATAATCTGCATGTAGGTACGGTTTTCCATCATCTTTTCCATCGAACGATGCAAATAACCGATATGCGGAGTTGCCTCATTGATAACCTCACCATCCATCTTTAGCTCAAGGCGAAGCACCCCGTGTGTTGACGGGTGTTGAGGTCCCATATTGAGATAAAACTCGTCGGTCTCTCTATTGTACTCAGGGTTTAATGTTGTCGTAGTTGTCATACTGGTTTCTTTACCATATCTTTATTTTGATAATTCTTTCTGAGCGGATACCCTACCCATCCATCCTCAAGGAGAATTCTTTTCATGTTTGGGTGTCCATTAAACTGCACGCCAAACATATCGTACACTTCTCTTTCGTACCAATCAGCCGCTGCCCATATAGACGAAACACTATCGCATTTGAGATCGCCTGGTGACAATGCTACTTTTAATGTAATACTGATATTGAGCTTCAAAGAATAAAGTTCATAGACAACTTCAACGTTTTCATTGTAATCAACCGCAGTAATAGATTTCAGATAATCAAACGTAAGGTCAACAGTATCCCTCAGGTATTGAGTAAACGCGAACAGATCTTTTGCAGGAACAATATAGCTGTTTGACTGCTCGCCATGAGATATATTGTTAAAAAATTTCTTTAGTTCATCTAATTGTAATTGGTTCATCTTTGATAGTACCTTTTCTGATCTTATTTTGAAGCTGTATAATACCGTGGAGAAGATTTTCAGGTCGTGGCGGACAACCGGCTACATGTACATCTACAGGAACAATCTGATCTACACCCTTCACAACTGAATAGGTATCATACTGAAATATACCGCCAGATATCGCACAGTTTCCCATAGCAATAACGTATTTTGGATCAGGCATTTGCTCGTAGAGTCTTTCAATACAAGGTGCCATTTTTGTACATACCGTACCGGCAACAATCATAAGATCGCATTGCCGTGGAGATGCGCGAAATACCCCAGCACCGAAACGATCAATGTCATATCGTGCAGCACCGGTAGCCATCATCTCAATAGCACAACATGCCAGACCAAAGCTCATTGGCCAAATACTTGAAAGTTTTGCCCAGTTAAGTACAGCGTCTATTTGAGTAAGAAGAAAATCCCCACCAGGTACTTTTTCCAGTACAATAGGAACCTTATTTATTAATGCCATTCCAATGCTCCTTTTCTCCACGCATACGCCAACCCGACAAACAGTATCGCAATAAAGATCATCATTTCAACATATCCTACGATTCCCATGTATTTAAATGCATATACCCACGGAACGAGAAACAATGCTTCTATATCAAAAACAACGAATATAAGTGCGATAAGATAAAACCGCACATTAAACTGAAGCCAACCACTACCTTTTACTATCTCACCGCATTCATAAGGGGATAATTTAACGGGATTCGGTTTATTTGGCCGTAAAATCCATGCCGTCACCAACGCTGCAAGAGCAAGCGCGACTCCAGCAAGAAAAAAGATACCTACATAACCATAATCATGTAAAACCATAACAACCCCATTGGAAACAACATATCATAAAATAATGCCACGGCTTTGTGGCTAAGTGGAAAGCGGATAATATAGCAAATAAATGCAGAAAAATCATTATAAATTATCGTTTTTCTGTTAAATTATGTTGCAGGAAGGACTTAAAGATAAGATTTGCAACATTTAATGAATGCAATAATGTAAAATTACTTCCATTAGTATCAACACTAAAAATTGTTCCTTTATTGTTCGCCCCCCCCCAACCCGTCATGCTATACATCGTGTTGCCAATCAGCGTTAAATCAGCTTGAGGCTGTCTTCCATCAGTTACACTTCCATCAAATTCGTGTAACAACGTAGCATCTGCACGTACCGATAAGGTACAAAGAAAAACGCTCAATAAGCATGCTCCAAAAATCAATTTTATAGTTTTCATTATTTCCCCTTCCTCTTATTACAAGGCAATGTTATTGAAGGAAAGCTTTTTGAACGTATACATGCGCAAGGATGAGGACGAGGCTAAGAAATATTTGGATGGACGGATTGATGAAGCCTTTGATAGCACTATCGATGTTTTTAAATCTCTCGCTCAAAGCTTTACGGATAAAATGCAATATATTCTAAACTGGTTTAGAAAGAAAATAAGTTCGGCAATATCCGAAGGATTTAATAATAAAATAAAAAGACTTAAACGGATGGCATATGGCTATAAAGATGTTGATTATTTTTGCTTAAAGATACATCAACATTACGGGCTGTTAAATCCGAAAATTTGTTAAATGTTTCCAAGTTATTCACGAAAGAACCTAATTTTCGTTGCAGTCCGCGTTACTTGCGGACCGCAACTGCTATCAATATTTTTATGGGTTAGTGATTATCTAACGAAGTCGGAGTCATCCGTTGCGCTCCACCTGTCATAGAATCGCGTGTTTGTGACTGCCGTTGATCCGGGCCGTATAGGTAGCGATTGTCTGTTTGATAATCAGTTCGCATATCTATTTCTATCTTTTCAGTAAATTTTTCGGCAGTTTCATCAGCTGTTTCAGTTTCTATGTCAGTCGATCTACGCGGCGCGTGCAATGAAGACTTGAGTGCACGAGCGACATACTCTTTGGAATCAGTTATCAGGGCCTTTTTTGGTTTCTCGGTTAACGGCTGTTTTGCCGCCGCTCCCGCTGCGAGAGCCGCTTTCAGCCCGGCATGCGCGCCTGCAAGTTTAGGATTAAGCCTTATCGCCTTATTAAAACTAGCAATGGCCAAAGCATTCTCACCGTTTCTTAAAAGGCATGTCCCTAACATATGATGCGCCCACGCGGATCCGGGAGTAAGCTCTGTCAGCTTTTTAAAATTAAGACTGGCGTTTTTATAATCTTTGTTTTTGAAATAGCATTGCCCTAGTCCGCTATATGAGCCTGCAAGTTTAGGATTAAGCTTTATCGCCTTATTCAAACTAACAAT
>JAVCCP010000014.1 GCA_030765405.1 Candidatus Ancaeobacter aquaticus
ACAACCGACTAGAGTTGTGCACAATAAAACAATTAGATACAACTTCTTTGATACAAATACCCTTAACATATTATTCTCTCCTAAAATCGTGAGGTATGATAAGCAAAATCACGCACCTTACCATTTTCATCATACTTAATAATAATGGTTAATGTTCTTTGAGTGGTTGATACTGCTCCAGATCTACCAATGGTTAAAAATTTTATTCCTGCAGCACTATCTGAATATACAACATCTGTGGCAACCTTATCGTATAACCATACTTCTCTTCTCTCCTCATCAGTTGAAACAACATTTGGGGATCCTAATACCTGCGCTACATCCGCAGAACTCATTCCTATTGCAATTTTTCTTTGAACAGTCCCAACAGTGACTCTGTCACCTGAATCATCCTGAACCTGGTTGCTTTGATAACTAGCTGATGCGCAACCCGATACAAGGAATACACACACTAGCAAGCAATGTATTAGCTTTATTTTACTTTTTCTTTCAGAACTCATTTATCCTCCTTCTGAATGTTAAAGGGGTCACACCTATTCATTAACCTTAAACAAATGGTTGCAACGACCATTTGTTGTAACCACTCTTGTCATAGCCATATTTAATAAATAGGGACAGTCCCTATTTATTATGACATCCCCACCACCACCTCGGTCGGTGGGATTTTCCAACGACGCGGTGAATGTTTCCAATCTAAAAATCAGTGTGTGCTTTCTAAGATCGCCTTTGTTTTCTTACCCACCCGATAATCAACCCAAAAAGCCCTATACCAAACAGCGCGTATGTTGACGGTTCGGGGACACCGACAATGATATTGTCAATGCTTACAGTATTCCCGCCTGCTGGGAATGGACTATTCATAAATTCAATCTGCCCTAGAGTTGAGACAGTAAAATCGTAACCTTCAAATTTGACACCGTTATAAAGAGCATATGTTGTCCCTGGTTTCGAAACTTGCACTGAATATGTCCCGTTAAACCCAAGTGAAACATTTGTAATCATTATAGTATAAGTCACATCATCTACAACCGGTGCTCCGCCAAGCAAATCCTGTCCCACTGCAACATCTTCAAATGCAATCAGTGAATGAGTAGCACCATCATTATAAAACGCGATACTAGGCCCCATATCACCTACAATCTCAGCAAAAGTTACGATACCGTTTCGACCGATGTCTCCATTCCAGGCATTAACATTTAACTGAAATGTGATATCTTCACCAGTGTAGCCTGAAAAAGTTCTATGGGCAGAGGAAGTAGGCACTGCAATCTGTCCCATTTTTGAACCGGCAACAGTTTGGCATATAAAGTTATTCGGTAGGGCATCAGTCCAAGCAATATCCCAGCCACTACCCCCAGTTGCGCCGTTCAAATCCTCGGGAGGACTATCTGTATAGCTTTGAAAATCCTCGGTGACATAAATAGCATAACTCGTAGATATACTCGTAAAGAAAATAGCTATTACTAAAACAAATATCTTCTTCATGTAGCCCCCTAAATCTCCCCCACCACACCACCGCAGTCGGAGTAGTGTTACTCCGCGTAGGTGGCACAAAGTGACTCCTACGCGGTGGAACATGGTTAGCACTCCCACCGCTGCGGTGAGAACACTCTCTATAATACCTCTTATTTACTTCTATGCACCTAATTTCTTCTTTCGCTTTACCTCAACGCTTTATTTAAACTCCAGTCATACGGAAAATACTTAATCTAAACAAATGGTTGCAGCAACCGTTTGCGTATAGATGTTAAAGTGTAAAGGGGTCACACCTATTTAATTCCTATTCATTCGCCTGCTTTCTTTGCCCTCCACGTATCCTAACATTAAAATCTACCTTGAATTTCTCTTTAATTTCATCTAAAAAATTAGTGCTCCCAATGGCTTTTTGTTGCTGGACAATAGTTCTTATATAATCGAGCTTGTTCTTGTCGTCGGCATCCTTTTCGTGTCTATGAATAGGTGTGACCCCTTTATTTTAAAATTCACAATTCAACGGCGTGTTGCCCGTTTTCATTCCTCATCGAAACTTCTCATCATATAATCAAGAACATCCGTATTTACCGCCATCCGGCCCTTACGGGACGTTAACAACGGCTCATATCTCCTGTTGAGTTTAATCGCCTTTGAGAACATTGAAATTGATTCTGTCTCATTCCCAAGTTTCCAGTAAATCAGGCCTCTCATAAAACACAAAGAAGCAGAATTGGGGGTGATTCTGTACTGTTTGTTTATCTCTGCCAACGCTTTTTTGATATTGCCTTTCCGGTAATAAGCCATTCCAAGGCAATAATTGGCGTTCTCTACGCCCCACCCTTTATTCATAGCCTTATTGGCATATGTTATTGCCATATTAAAACGTCCCTCATCTAGGTACATCCATCCCAGACTCACAAGCGTACTAGCGCTCCATTTGTCTTCGGGCTTCGCATACTTCGTTTGTATATATCTTCGCCATGACTTTTTTAGTGCCTGTATCGTTCTATAGTCAGAATGAAACGCTAAAATCAATCTACGTTCGGCATTTTTTACATTTTGATTTGAAGTTGTAATATAATTCCTTAATTTAACCGGTCCGTGCGGAACCCTGGCAAGAAAAGCAACCAGGCAATACGACTGCGCGTAAAATAAGATCTTTTTTTGCGGATACCCGCTAAAACCTATTAATTGCCGGACAGGATAAGCAAGGCCTTTTACCATTGCCGCATATGTCAGTTCCTTGTATTTATTCTTTTTTTGGTTCGACGCTGATATAAATTCCGCCATCCCCTCATTGACCCACAAAGGGACCCTGCTTTCAGTTTCTTTCATACTCCAGTATTCCTCATTCGCCAGATCGGAGATCAATAAATGAACGATTTCATGTGAAATCACACTCTTAGTCAGATCTTTACCCGCAAATGATACTATCAACCTTGCCTTTTTACCTTTAAACAACAGTTGAGTTGCAGCAGCCAGACTTCCTTCTTGTAAAAATTCTTTCTCGTAATCCATCTTGCTTGGATATATCTTGATAATTGCCGGTGTTCCCCAGTGACGCGTACAATTAAAAAATCTATAAACCTTCTTTCTTTCTCCCTCCGCGATCTTATTAATATTTTTTGCAAGTCCGCGTGTGGGAGCATAAACAGTAAACTGATGGCGGGTATCCGTATATGAATATAGGCCTTTGTTTGAAAAAAGTTTTGAATATCTCTGCTTTCTTTTAAAAGGCCTGCCAAGCGTCGTTGCCGATATATCCGAAACAAGAAAGAAGAATACCGTCAATAACATTGCGGAAAGGATAAAAAAGCGACTTTTAACACATCCACTGAGCATAAGCATCTCTACCGATTCTTTTTCATATATTTCTTCTCAGGAAAATAAAAATCATCAATATTATTTCCCCTGGGCATAACTACAGCGCTTATCCCGCCTTTATTATTCCCAAGAACCGCCAGATAATATTTAAAAATAACGGAATTTGGATATACAAACTGTATTGTATGTGTCCTCTTGCCTTTAAACGAACTTCCTCCCGAAGAGTTCTTGCTTCCTGAAACCGTCAGGACAAGATATTTAGTAAGTTTTATTACCTGCTTTTTATTCCTATCGTACAAATAACAAGATAGATATGGCAAATTAACCATGCCGCGTTTATTTATTCTGAATTTCACATTTATGGCCCTTACCATCCTGGTCCCCGCCCCTTTATCAAACACGAAGTCTTTAACAACTTCTCTTCTAACGGATTGAATATCAATTATTCTTTCTGTCTTATCCACTTTACAAATCTTCTTTCCGGGTTTCCTGCCGACCTTCCGCCTTATATCATCAAGTGTCCCGGAAAAAGATTGCTGGGCAACAGCAACCACCAAAAACAGAGCTATACATGCAATAACAAACTTTCTCATATAAATCTCCTGGATTTTATTTAACTAGGTACAAACTCCATTATATCACACTGGACTATTCAACCACTTATGTTTCACGACCGCATCTGGGGCAAGATATTTTAGATTTTTTAAAATCAGTAGAAAAAAGGGGTCACACCTATTCATTATATTCTTGCTGCTTTCAATCCAGAAATCGCCATGCGATTTCTGGGATCGCATTCATTATCTTAGTCCCCCCTAGATTTTCTCGGTCTTCGCCTTCAAAATTGTAAAGAAGGGGGATACTTTCCTCTACTAGGACCAAATCCTTGGAAACTTTACATAGTTTCCTAAGGGCGGTTTACAAAAAGCGCGGGTCTTTTAGCCCGTGCTTTTTGAGCCTTAGTAGTACAGAACACTTAATTATCTCTCGTTTTTGGCCCAGGTTTCTTACGCCAAACAGAATACGCAATTTACCAAATACTAAATAATTATACCATCCCCGTCGTTAACAAGTCTAACATTATCAAATAGGTCGGTATACTTATCAGGTGAGAAAGTATGGATTGGGACAAGCATCTTCGGATTAATGGCTTTTGCAAAAGACTGCAGATCTTCCACCGAGGCATGTCCGCTTGTGTGAACATCTTCGATCTCTATTTTCTCCTTGTCGCAATATCCCTTGAACTTTTCAGTCAGATACCCTTTCCACATCGAGTAGATCAATTTTGCACCGTTTGTATCGTCAAGGCTCTTAACAATGCTCGGAAATAAAGAATTATCCCTGGCGAGCATGAGATATTTAGATCTACTCACGTTCATCTCCAACAAATCGATCTTTTTCGTGTTGTAAAAATAAAGGAGTTCTTGTGACACCTTTTCGGCAAGTATGTCAGCTTGGTGTTTGTGAAATTTTACCTTGATATTGCGCCAGTTAAAAGCAGGAATATGTTTAGATACTTTTCGTACCCTATCAAGAACATACGCAGTGTAAATATCGATCACAAGGACAGCATCGACACGCAAACATGCCTTGTATGCAGACACAAGTCTATCGATATTCTGCGATGAACAGCACAGAAAAGTCACCTTACCGGCCTCTTTTAGAATCTTCTGGATCCTCGCCGTGACCGCATTTTCATCTCGGCACTCTGTCTCTTTTCTTCCAATAACAGACCCTTCCATGAGGAGGCAATCCACTCCCCGCAGCGGAGTATCTATCATCCGTTCAAATAATGCGCTTTTACGTCCATGCCCCCTGAAATCCCCTGAGTAGAATACTTTCTTTCCATCGGCTTCTATCAATAAGGCAAGCGCGTCAAAAGCGGAATGATCAACGGGATAAGGAATGATATTTATATCCCCTATGCAAAGTTTCTGTTTAGGCTTTATAACCTGCGCATTGATCTGTCCAACTTTAAACGGTGTAAACAGACCAGACAATTCAATGAGTTCTTTCGACCCCCTGCTCATATATACTGGGATATCGCTATTGATATAACTCAAAAAACCGTAATGGTCAGCATGAGCATGAGATATAATAAGGGCGTCTATCTTCCGTTCCTGATCATTGTATAGACCCTCAACATCAGGAAGGATTTTCTCCTCTATAAGCTCATTAACGGATTTACCGGTAAGTTTCTTGGC
>JAVCCP010000015.1 GCA_030765405.1 Candidatus Ancaeobacter aquaticus
TAAGGTGAGTTGGATTGAAGAGCCGGATGTGAGAAATTCACAAGTCCGGTTCTATGAGGGGCATTGAAACTCCTCTTGTTAATTGTGAAAATATAAGAAAAGGAGTCATATTATGTCTACTCGACATGAAAATCAAGAAAGCTTTATTGCCGATGAGGTGTATCATGTGTTTAACAAAAGTATTGCTGGGTACAAGGTACTGAATGACGATAGTGATTACTCGCGGCTCAATTCACTCATACGCTACTATCAATGCATTCCATCAGTAAAATACTCTGTGTATAAAAAATCATTAAAAAATGGTGAAAGTGAGAGTTTCTTGCCACCTAAACGAGGAGACCAACTGGTTGAAATAATTGCCTATTGTTTTATGCCTACACACATACATCTTATATTGAGGCAAATAAGTGAAAATGGTTTGTCCACATTCATGAATAATGTGTGTAACAGCTATTCTCGATATTTTAATATAAAGTATAATAGAAAAGGACCTCTCTGGATGGGAAGATTTAAACGAGTGTTGGTTCAGACTGATGAACAGCTCTTGCATCTTACTCGATATGTACACCTTAATCCGGTTACTTCGCATCTAGTTGATGCGCCCGAAGAGTGGCGTAATTCTTCGTATGATGAGTATCTTTGCCGCTCGGACGAAAAAGTATGCAGGTATGGTGATCTTTTAGATGTTAGACCCGAAGAGTATAAAGAGTTTGTTAATGATAATATTTCGTATCAACGTGAACGGGCTCAGTTAAAGAAATTGGTTTTTGAATAAGAAGAGTATCCCGTGCTTCGCCACCGCGTAGGTGGAACAGCCCTTGATCCACCTACGCGGTGGCGAAGCACGAGGTGGAGATAGACAATGAAAACTGATCCGCAAACAGAAATAGAGATTATCGGTATCTTACGTCAATTTGCCGAGGCGTATTCTGACAGGGATATTGATTGGCTTATGTCATTTTTTGCTGAAGATCAGGATGTTGTGTTTATTGGACCCGGAGTTGATGAAAAGTGCATAGGGCAGGATGAGATCGAGGAGCAACTGACTCGTGAATGGGCGGAGACAGAAAACGCACATTTTGAGATCGGCTGGATAATGGTTTCAGGCTGTGACAATGTTGCGTGGGTAGCCGCTGATATTGTTGGTTCGGCAACAATTGGCAAAGAACAAGTACTCGTAAATGGTAGGCTCACTGCTGTATTAGAAAAACGTGTAGATAAGTGGTTTTGGACGCAGGGACATTTCTCTCTTCCGGTAACTGCTGAATAATAATACCTATAATAAGGAGGGATAATGATTAAAAAGATCACGACATTACTCGGTAAAGATGCTGATAGCTTTTTAAAGCATGAATGTAAAACCATATCAAAAGACATGATACATGTTCCTGGTCCTGATTTTATAGACCAAAACTTTCTTCAAACTGACCGATCGATCAATGTCTTAAGAAATTTGCAATTACTCTATAATACCGGTCGTCTCGCGCGTACGGGATACGTATCAATACTTCCTGTTGATCAGGGTATTGAGCATACGGGTGGGGCGTCTTTTGCGCCAAATCCAATATATTTCGATCCGGAGAATATTGTAAAACTTGCTATTGAGGGCGGATGTAACGCTGTTGCATCGACTTTAGGCGTACTCGGAAATGTTGCCCGCGCTTATGCACATAAGATTCCGTTTATACTAAAATTAAACCATAATGAACTTCTTACCTATCCGAATTCTTTTGATCAAAAGATGTTTGCTTCAGTAGAACAGGCATTCAATATGGGTGCTGTCGGTGTTGGTGCCACGATATATTATGGTTCACCTGAGTCACGCAGACAAATTGAAGAAGTATCTGCCGCTTTTGAACGTGCTCACCAGCTTGGTATGTTTACCGTTCTCTGGTGTTATCTCAGAAACGATGGATTTAAAAAGGATGGGACAGATTATCATGCGGCCGCTGACCTTACCGGCCAGGCAAATCATTTGGGTGTTACCATTCAAGCAGATATCATTAAACAAAAGTTACCGACAAACAATGGCGGGTTTAATGCAATAAAGTTCGGTAAAACCAGTCCGCTTGTGTACGACAAACTGACCTCAGATCATCCGATAGATCTCACGCGGTATCAGGTCGCAAACTGTTATATGGGGCGTATCGGGCTTATTAATTCCGGCGGGCCTTCAGGAAAGAATGATCTTGAACAAGCCGTAAAAACAGCTGTTATTAACAAACGTGCCGGAGGCATGGGGCTCATATCCGGAAGAAAAGCGTTCCAGAAACCGATGAAAGAGGGCGTAGAGATCTTAAATGCCATTCAGGATGTGTACCTTACAAAAGAAATTGATATAGCATGACATAACAGAATGCCCCGTGCTTCGCCACCGCCCCGATTTATCGGGGCGGTGAATACGGTAAACCGGTAGAGTGTGAAAAAGAGTACAAAGTATGAATAATGATATCAAAATTTTAGTGATTGATGATGATGAAAATATTCTTTCTCTTATGAGCGAGATATTCAGGACAGATGGGTATATTGTCTCAACTGCCCTTAATGGAGAAAAAGGGCTCGAATGTATAGAGAAAGAAAAATTTGATCTTGTTTTTGTTGATCTTATGATGCCCGGGTGGGATGGCCTTGAGACAATAAAAAGAATAAGGAAAATAAATATAACCGTAAGCATAATAATAATAACCGCGTACGGGAAAACGAAAGACGCCGTTATAGAAGCGGAAAGATATTGTGTTTTTGATTATGTAACCAAACCATTCGACATAGATTACCTGTTATCACTTGTGAAATATGTGATCCAAAGGTCAAAATACAATAGAATGCCCTATAAAGAAACAATGCAGAATTATTACTGGAAAAATGATGTCTCTCAAAAACAGCTCACGATAAGAAAGTGGAAAGACCTAAAAGAACAAGTTAAATCAAGTGCGATTACAGCGCTTGATCTGAACAAGACTATAGAGAAACAGTACATTAAAACAAGAGCGACAATTAAGGAAACGGCACGTTTTTATTATAAATCGGTTTTACGCAATAAATATATTCTTGTCGGCATTATATGTATACTCATTGGCGTTGTTTTTGGATTGTCATTTAATATGTCATCAATGACCAAAACAGACGCCTATAACTATGCATTAAAAATGAGGAAGAAAGGAACTGTAGTTGAACCAAAAAAAAATGTTACCCTATCTGATTTTTACGGAATATTAAAAAGCATAAACTATTGGATGCACAAAGATGTTGAACAAGAACGCAAACATTTTAATAAATAGTTTAGAACTAATTTCCACCGGGGCGGTGAAAAAATAGGAGAGAACTATGAACCTGAAAAACAAATATTATCTGTTATTACTTATACTCTTGCCGGTTTTTACATTATGTTTTCTCAAAGCTGCCGTTTGTTCAGCAGGCGCACTTGACGGTAAGAAGATCGTCATGATCATTGCCCACGAAAATTATCGCGATGAAGAGCTTGAAGTGCCGCTTCAGATGTTTAAAAAAGCAGGTGTTGATGTCGCTATCGCATCTACCGCACTTACTCCCGCAACTGGCATGCTTGGCGGGACGGTTACCCCTGACATGTTATATTCAGATATCACTGTAAGTGATTATGATGCAATCGTTTTTGTTGGAGGTTCGGGTGCAACTGTCTACTGGAATGATTCTGCAGCCCAAGAGATCGCAAAAAAAGCGATCGAAGACCGAAAGATACTTGCAGCGATATGTTTTGGCCCTGTTACACTTGCAAATGCGGGCGTGCTTGAAGGAAAGAAAGCGACTGTATCAAGTTCTGAAGGAGGCAAGCTTAAAGCAATGGGTGTCTATTATACCGGCGCAGGGGTGCAAGTTGATGGCGATATTGTTACCGCCAATGGCCCCCAGAATGCGGGCGGTTTTGCTGAGGCGATAATTAATCTTTTATGATGCGGTTTAGACCATTTACGGTAATTATATCCTGGGCGTTATATGACCTTGCGAACCAGTTTTTCGTACTGAATGTTGTTACACTTTATTTTCCTACCTGGCTTACCATAGTCAATAAAGCACCGGAGATCTTGTACAGCATATCATTTGGTTTTTCAATGATATGTATTGCGCTCCTTTCACCTATACTCGGTGTTTTGGCTGATCAGGGAGGTAAAAGAAAAAGTTTTCTTGTATACTTCACGCTTCTTTCAATAGTTTTTACGATGCTTCTTGGAACGACCACGAATATATATGTGGCGCTCATCTTCTTTGCCGTTGCGAACTTTGGCTGTCAGGCAGGGATTGTGTTTTATAATGCGCTCATGGTTGATGTGGCTCCTACCGGAAAAATCGGGCTTATCTCCGGTTTTGGCCGTATGTGCGGATATATTGGCGCGATTGTTGCGCTTTACATCTCAAAACCTGTTCTAGAAAACATGGGATATCAAGCGACCTTTGTATTAACCGGGATATTGTTTCTTATTTTTGCGCTTCCATGCATGATTATCCTCAAGGATAAAGAAAAAGGCAGTATAGTGAGCTGTGTAATGAAGCGATCACTCTGGACTCATGCGTTCACTGAATTAAAAGAGACCGTAACAAAAAGTCATAAGTTCCCTGAACTGCGAAATTTCTTTAAGGCGGCTTTTTTTGCTCTCTGTGTTGTTCATGCTATTATTCTTTTTATGGCTGTCTACGCTGCGCAGGTATTTAAGCTTGATACAACGCAGCTTGTCCACTTTATTGCATTCTCGACATTATTTGCGATTTTGGGAAGCATCATCTCCGGTTTTGTGTGTGACAAGATAGGGTACAAGAAATCGCTTCTCATAATATACAGTGTTTGGATAGTCGCCCTTTTCCTTGGAGGAGTAACCTATGCCCCGTTTCACTGGGTAATTGGCGCTCTGGTGGGGTTAAGTCTTGGCGCGACATGGGTTGTTTTTCGTGCGCTTGTTGTTGAGCTCGTGCCTCAAAGCAATCTTGGCGAAGCATTCGGGTTATTTAATCTTGTCAGCTACTGTGCCGGAATTGTTGGTCCACTCTGCTGGGGTTTTATCCGACTGGTGGGAAGTCGATATGGTGACTGGGGAACACGTGCGGCGTGTCTCAGTATGATAGTATTCCTTGTCGTTGCAATAGCATATCTTATGAAAGTTAAAGAACCCCTAAAAACCCGAAAAGTGTCTTCCTAAGATATTGAAGCGGGTTCTACTGTTACGGTAAGTTTTTCCGGGTGGAATATTTTATCGTAGCGTTCCTTGAGTGGTTTTGGTCCTATATATGCCATTACCAATATACCGACGAGAATCCCAGCTATAAGAATAATCTCAAGTGTTTTTCTTATTTGAATATTTGATCTATTCATGACGTTTCAATCCTTAATACTTTATAATACAAATGATGGTGTATAATCGATAATTATGGTATGATTACCGCCTGATGTAAGGCATTTTATAGCTATAGGATGTATATGTACAGCATAATTTTACATACATGCAATTACTAACCGCTGGCTCTATGGGGTAGTGGTTTATATTTTTTTATGAAACGAATGTAAAGGAGATTGTAATGGCTAAGAAAATTACGATTTTGGGTGCGGGTAACGGTGGGCATGCTATTGCATTTGATACTGCGTTAAACGGTGCTGAGGTAATGCTCTTTGAACATCCGAATTTCACAAAGAATCTTGATGGCATAAGAGAAAAGGGCGGGATTGAAGCTGTTGATGCGCTCCATGAAGAAGGGATAGATGTTCCTGCCGCACTTTCTGGGTTTGTAAAGATTGCGGGACTGACGAGTGACCCAAAAGAAGCAATGGATTTCGCTGACGTGATCGTCATGGTCGTTCCATCGTTTGCGCAAGCTACAATATTTGAGATGGTTATGCCACACCTGCGTGACGGCCAGACATTTGTTATTCTTCCGGGAAATTTTGCCTCGTTATTATTTAAGAAGATGATGGCTGAGTCCGGTATTTCGGCTAATGTTACATTCGCCGAAACTGTATCGATACCGTATGCGGTACGGATAATAGGGCCCGGGCAGATCTTTATTATGGGGAAAAAGACTGCGTTTAGTCTCGCGTCACTTCCGGGATCGGCAATCAATGATGTTTGCCAAACGCTGAAAGATGTATTGCTTCTTAAGCTTATACCGCTTGCAAACGTTATAGAGGCAGGTTTTTCAAATCCTAATATGATCATACATGTGCCGACCGCGACATTGAATATGGGTGCCATGGAATCACGTGAGGGTAAAATACAATTCTATCGTGAGGGTGCATCTGACACTGTTTCGAAAGTTTTAGAGAAAATGGATAGTGAACGAGTCGAGATCGGTGCAGCTCTTGGCCTGAAACTCATTACCTTTTATGAAGCAGTGAATACTTTTTACAGTTTGGATATGAAAAGTATCAGAGATTTTACATTAAATACTCCGATACATAACAATATGCCTAATGATTCACCAAAGAGTCCAAAAGAACGCTACATCACCGAAGATTGTCCGTTTCTTCTTGTGCCGGTACATGAATTTGCTCAACTGGTGAATGTTCCGTGTCCAGCGATAGAAAGTATAATAAAAATAGATAATATTTATAATGATACCGATTATTTTAAAGTTGGACGCACGTTAGATGTTATTGGTCTTAAAGGTATGAGTCCTGAAGAAATAATTGCTCATGTAAGCTAATAGATATGGAGAGTGGTGTTATGTGGAATGCCGAATCGACTACCGTAGGAAAATATCTTGCACATCGTTTAGGGCAAGCCGGCCTTAAGCATATATTTGGTGTGCCGGGAGACTATGTGCTTTCTTTCTTTGATTGTCTTGAAGAAAGTAATATTGAAGTAGTATGTAATTGTAATGAACTCAATGCCGGGTATGCGGCTGACGGGTATGCACGTATTAATGGTATCGGTGCTGTGTGTATCACCTACGGGGTTGGCGCCTTTAGCGTTTTTAACGCTGTGGTGGGATCGTTTGCCGAACGGTTACCGGTTGTCGTTATTAGCGGTGGACCAAAAATATCTGAACGGCAACACCATCATCTGCTTCATCATACTATTGGTGATATGAATCTCCAGTATAGGATCTATGAAGAGATCATGGCAGCTTCTGTTATCTTAACCAGTGCTGATCAGGCACCATCACAAATAGATGAAACTATATCTACGTGCCTTCGGTCACGAAGACCGGTATATATTGAAGTGCCGATGGATATTGTCACAAAACCGTGCCGGGTGCCGGGTCCGTTCACGATTGATACGGATATAAAAAGTGATGAAGAGGCGGTGACCGAAGCGCTTAATGATGCGGTGAGCATTCTTACGAACGCGAAAAAACCCGTGATCCTTGCAGGTGTAGAAGTGCACCGTCTTGATATACGAAAAGATTTGGAAGATTTCATTACCCATAGTGGGTATCCTTACTCAACGACGCTTCTTGGAAAATCAGTGATACCTGAGAAACATCCTCAGTTTATTGGTATATACGGCGGTGCCGCAAGCCGTGAGTATGCACGAAAAACTATTGAAGAAGCTGATGTCATACTCTGTTTAGGTACCTTGATGACCGATGTACAGATCGGGCAGGGTGAGGCTCTTCTTGATTCGTCACGTATGATCGTTGCCAATTCTGATAATGTAAAAATTAAACACCACGTATACAATAGTGTGAGCTTGAAGGATTTTATTAACGGACTCGCCCAGAAGCTTCCTAAGGGTAAGGCTGATACAGAATCGATTGAGCATCCCTCAAAAGATTTAGAGGATGAATACATTGCTATCCCCGATCAAAAGCTTACGTTACGCCGATTCTATCAGAGGGTGAACCGTTTTATTGAAAAAAATAATATTATTGTAACTGATACAGGTGATGCGATCTTCTGTACCGGCAACATGTATCTCCCCGAGGGTGTTGATTTTGTTGATCAGGCATTTTATTTATCGATCGGGTATTCTGTTCCTGCGACACTCGGAGTAAAGCTTGCCGCGCCTGATAAAAGGCCGATTACCTTTGTCGGTGATGGCGCATTTCAAATGACTGCACAAGAACTTTCGACCATTATACGGCATAACCTTAATCCGATTATTTTTCTCATTAATAATGAAGGGTATACCATAGAAAGAGTACTCGATGACGGTCCGTATAATGATCTTCAAATGTGGAAATATAATATGCTGCCGGAAGTATTTAATGGTCCAAAAGGCTTTGAAGTGAAGACTGAAGGTGATCTAGAAAAAGCGCTTGCCTCAGCTCAGGATAATCCTGATTCGTTAGCGTTTATTGAAGTACATTTTGATAGATGGGATTGTTCGGAAAGTTTACAAAAACTTGGCAAAGGTTTTAAGAGTGGTGGAAATCTCTAACGGGGTAAAGGAGATCAAACATGAATGAGGCCACGCATATACTTGGTGCTGAAGAAGCGCAAAAACTATCTATTGATGCATTGATGAAAACGCTCACATCTGATAGTAGCCGAGGGTTATCTTCTCAGGAGATAGATATTCGGTTAAAAGAATACGGGTATAACAAACTTTTTGAAAAAAAAGTTAATCCGTATCTCAAATTCTTAGGATATTTTTGGGGGCCTATACCCTGGATGATCGAGATAGCGGCCATACTCTCAGCCGTAGTAAAGCACTGGGCAGATCTTATTATTATCTCAGTGCTTCTTATCTTCAATGCGCTTGTCGGTTTTTTCCAGGAGAGGCAGGCAGCGAATGCGATAGATGCATTGAAAAAACAGCTCGCGCTGAAAGCAAAGACTCTGAGAGACGGTAAGTGGGAAGAAATCGATGCCGCGACACTTGTTCCGGGTGATATTGTTCGGCTGAGACTTGGCGATGTTATTCCAGCAGATGTAAAACTTATTGAAGGAGATTATCTTTCCATTGATCAATCAGCTCTAACCGGTGAATCCCTGCCGGTCAGTAAAGGAGTAAACGATGTCGGATATTCCGGAAGTGTCGTAAAACAGGGTGAGATGGTTGCACTTGTTGTTGCGACCGGTGAAAACACTTTTTTTGGTAAAACGGCAAAATTGGTTACAACAGCCCAAAAGGCCTCGCATTTTCAGCGGGCAGTTCTGAATATCGGTGACTACCTTATTTTTATGAGCGTAGGACTCGTACTTATCCTCGTAACAGTACAATTGCTCCGTGGCGCTGATATTCTTCAAATAGTGCAGTTTGCCTTGATACTTACTGTTGCATCGATTCCTGTTGCGATGCCGGCAGTCCTATCTATTACTATGGCAGTGGGCGCTGAAGCGCTTTCTAAAATGAAAGCGATCGTATCTCGACTTGAATCTATCGAAGAAATGGCAGGGATGGATATTCTGTGCTCTGATAAAACAGGTACCTTAACACAGAACAAGCTTGAGTTAGGTTCTCCCATATGTTTTGGCAATGCGGTAGATGATGAATTGATCTTAATGGGTGCTTTGGCATCTAAAGCCGAAGATAAAGATCCTATTGATATGGCTATTTTGAATGCGTTAGGAAAAGATTCAAAGTTTTCTCAGTACACTCAAACGAAGTTTGTTCCTTTTGATCCTGTCGGTAAGCGTACGGAAGCACAGGTTTTGACACCTGACGGGGTAGGCGTAACGGTGACCAAAGGTGCTCCGCAAGTTATTCTTAACTTGTGCGCGCTTAAAGACGATGAAAAATCAAACATTGATAAAGAGGTCTTAACCTGTGCGAAAAAAGGGTATAGAACTCTTGGTGTTGCAACAAGTACCGATGGAAATACCTGGTCTTTTCTTGGCCTCTTGCCGCTCTTTGATCCTCCACGTGAAGATTCAGCTGAAACGATCAAAAAAGCAAATGAACATGGAATACAGGTTAAAATGGTTACCGGAGACAATGTTGCAATAGCAAAAGAAATATCAGGCGCTCTCGGTCTGGGAACGAATATACGGGCGGCGGATGAATTCTTTACGGATCAAACAGATGAAAAAGCGTATTCCGTTGCAATGGCACATAAGATAGTTACAGCAGATGGTTTTGCGCAGGTATTTCCACAGCATAAGTTTGAGATCGTTAAAGCTATCCAATCTCAAGAGCATATTACCGGGATGACCGGTGACGGGGTGAATGACGCACCAGCACTCAAACAAGCCGATATTGGCATAGCTGTTAGCGGCGCAACAGACGCTGCACGCGCTGCAGCGGATCTTGTGCTTACAGCTCCGGGTCTTTCAGTTATTATTAAAGCTGTCGAAGAGGCGCGGAAAATATTTGAACGAATGAACAGTTACGCAATTTATCGTATTACTGAAACCATACGCATTATGCTTTTTATGGTGCTTGCCATGATCGTGTTTAATTTCTATCCGATAACAGCCATTATGATCATACTCTTGGCACTATTAAATGATGTACCGATCATGATGATTGCAAAAGATAATACATGGCTTGATTCCAAGCCTGTTAGATGGAATATGCGGCGTGTACTTACTATATCTACAGTATTAGGTGTCCTTGGTTTGGTGGAAACTTTTGGTTTGCTTTTGATTGCTAAAGAGTGGTTTGGAATAAGCAATGAACAAGTACAGTCAATAATATTTCTTAAATTATGTGTGGCAGGACACCTAACCTTGCTTGTAGCCCGGACAAAGAAACCTTTCCTGTCCAAGCCCTATCCAGCACCGATTTTACTTCTTGCATTGTTCTTTACGCAAATTGTTGCTTTTTTTGTTGTATGGTTCGGATGGTTTGTGCCTGCTATACCCTTGCATTACATACTCGGTGTGTGGGTATATGCTATTTTCTGGCTATTTATTGAGGATTGGGTAAAACTTCATGTCTATAAACATTTAGAATTGAGCGGAAAAAGACATCAATCATTTCTTTCTCGTGTTGGGGGATCGCTTCATTCGCATGTGCGTGATATGTGATTGTAATGAGAGTAACAGTACTATAAATAAAGATAATTTGTGAAAGAGGAATATTATGAAAAAGTATGAACGCATACGTACACGTGTTTCAGTTATGTTTATTTTGTTGTGTGCAATGAGTGTATACACTCTTTCTTCAGTATGTGCTCAAGAAGGTGCTCAGGAAAATGTGCCGTCGGGATATACAATGAAATGGGCAAATGATATTAAAGTAGGGCTTTTGGTGCCGGATGGATGGCATGTTACGCGAGATGACAGTGAAAGTGCAAAGTCGCTGCTTATCACGAAAGAAGATATAGCTGTGCAAGGATCCTTTAAAACAGGATTTACTGTCATTATCATACCGGATATCGATGATAGAGCAGACGTACCGCCATCAGAATATGCCGAATTTTTTGTTAATAATATGAAAAATGTAACTGATCGGTCCTGGGATATAAAACCGATTGAAATGAGCGAGAGCTGTAGCGGGTCAGGCGGCTTTTTTGAATCTAAAAGCGATACCGACGGAACCCCTATCGTGCAATATATCATGGCGGTGGGAAATGATACGACAGGAACGGTATATATTGTGCAGTATGTAAGCACAAAAAAAGATTGGGCCCAGAACTGGACGTATGGCCAAACAATATTAAATCATATGGAGTTATCGTCAAAACTTTAAAAGGTATAATTCTTGAGTAAGAAAGCGTTTTTCGCACTTTATTTTGCGGCATTTATTTCAATGCTTGGGCTCGGTATTATTTCTCCGATACTTCCACTGTTTGCAGAAAAACTTCATGCCAGTGGTTTTTGGGTGGGGATGATATTTACCGGATTTGTTATCTCGCGAGCGGTATTCATGCCATTCATTGGAAAGATATCCGATAAGACCGGAAGAAAGATATATATTGCCGGTGGACTGCTTTTGTACGCGGTTATTTCTGTATGTTATCTTTATGCGTCTAATGTCTATCTTTTAACTCTGGTGCGATTAGCTCATGGTGTTGCCAGCGGTATGATAATACCGGTTGTAATGGCGTATGCCGGAAGTTGTGCAAAAAAAGGGCAGGAAGGCGCGACTATGGGAACGCTCAATATGATGCTTTACCTCGGGATGGCGGCTGGACCGTTTTTCGGGGGAGTGGTCAGTGGTATGCTTGGTTTTCGTGCGGTTTTTTACGGCATGGCAATTGTGAGCGTCATCGGTTTTGTCGTTACTCTGTTTTTCCTGCCGGAAATGAAAGCGCAGGGTAGCCGCAGTGAACAACCAACTATGCCGTTTAAAGAAATAATGAAATATAATATTATAAAGATGGTGCTTTTAGTGTCGATCATTATTACTTTGCGTGAAGCGGTCCTCATGTCTTTTCTTCCAACGCTTGCTCAAAATGTGAAGATAGACGCATCACAGGTTGGAATCATTATTTCAGTAGGTATATTGTGTGCGGGAATATTGCAAACACCCTTTGGGAAACTGGCAGATAGATTGAAAGGCGCAGGAAAACTCTACCAAATTATTATTGGATCGATTATCGGGACTCTTGCTTTGGTTGCGTTACCGTTCTTTTCAGATTTCTCCATGTTCCTTGTTTTAGGCTCTGTTATCGGTATTGGGGCCGCTATTTCAACGCCTGCTATTATGAGTATATCGGTTTTAGCCGGGCAGGTTTCAGGTATGGGTATGTGGATGGCAATTTTAAATACTGCCATGAGTATCGGTTTTATTGTTACCCCGCTTGTATCAGGTATTGTAATGGATAGTATGGGGATCAATAGTGTTTTTTATCTGTTTGGGTGCGTGTCCCTGGCAGGAACAGCGATATGTTTTTATTATATGCGCAAACGTCTGAAAGGATATAAAAAATAAGGTGTGCGGTGCTTTGTTGCTCGTCACACCGTGTCGGTGCAAAAGCTTTGTACGTTGATTTAGCTCACACCGCGTCGGTTAGAATGAGCGCTCGGTTGAGTGTGCATTTCCTAAGGCGTGGAAAAGAATGCATATACAAACATTAATTATGGAAGAAAGAAAACACGCAGAACTTTTGATTGGAATCTATTCTCAGTATACCGAGATTATGGCATAAGAAATTGTTTTAGTGAGCAGAATATGAAAGATACAAATAAATATAAGCGGTACCAAGAAGAGCTTGAAAAATGGTATGAATCACTGTGTATACAATGCGGCGTATGCTGCGGTGTGCATGACGGCGATCCATGTATGCATTTGCTTAAAACAGTTAATGGAAAATATATATGTGCGACGTATGCAACGAGACTCGGTCCTCAAAAGACAGTTTCCGGCAAGACGTTTAATTGTGTGCCAATTAAGGAAGTGTTACAGCATAAAGGATATTTATCTGAGTGTGCATACAGAGATGGTTCTATAACAGGCTGCCATCAGATAAAAAAATAATAACAATATGATCGTAACTGCAATCGAGGGGGGATAAAGTGTTTTATGATTTTTTGCTAAAAGGCGGTATTATCATGTGGCCGATACTGCTCTGTTCTATTTTTTCCGTTGCCATTATATTCGAGCGGTTATATTTCTTTTATAAAGCTGCAAGGCAGATTGAGGTTCCCGATTTTATTTGCAAGGTAAAGGAATCTGTGAAGAAAAAGAAATATAAAGGTGCTCTGAACTTGTGTCAACATATGGCCGGACCGTTAGCCGCAATTATCTCAGTTGGTATTGGCGGGGGATATCAGAACTTTGATGAGCGGCAACGTGCAGTTTCACGTGTCGGAAGCGCTGAAGTGCGAAAATTAGAAAAAAATCTTAGCGGGCTTGCACTTATTGCAGATATAACGCCGCTCATGGGACTTTTAGGGACCATTATGGGACTCATAAAAGCATTTATGAAAATTCAAGCGATGCAGGGGCATGTTGATGCCGGACAGCTTGCCGGTGGTATTTGGGAGGCCCTTATTACTACTGCGGCCGGACTGATAGTTGCTATACCCACGTTGGCGGCATACCATTATTTTGAAAAACGGGTAAGTTACTATGCTTCGTTTATGAAAGAAACTGCTTCTGAGCTTCTTGATATGTCAGGTATTGATGCAATAGAAGAAAGTGCTGTTATGGAGAGTGATGACGATGATAGAATTTGACACGCCGCGAAAAGTACGGCCGCGGGTAACGCTTGCGCCTCTCATTGATGTTGTTTTTCAGCTTTTGATATTTTTTATGCTTTCATCATATTTTGTGAGTCAGCCGGGCATTAAAATAACTTTACCGTTTGCATCGAACGCTGATACTCAGGCGTCAGAGATCATTATATATATTACCGAAGACAGCAAGATCTTTTTAGGTGATAGAGAAGTTTCCTATGAAGACCTGTCAGGTGAACTTGATAAAGTAGCCGTGTTAAACTCTCACAAACCTGTTATATTAAAAGCTGATGAGAAAATCGATCTCGGACTGGCGGTAAAAGTAATGGATTGTGTGAAACGCTCTAATATTGAAAATGTTATTATTTCAACAAGGAACCATAATGAAAAATAGCATATTAAAAACAACAATATTCTTTTCGTGTGCTTGTCATGTGGTGTTTTTGGGAATTCCGGGGTATATATTTGTTTCACCGGCACCTCCTGTAATGCCAGAGGTTGTGGTGTTGATTGATACAGAAATACCTGCGCTGTTACCTGAAGTAAAAGAAATGGCGGAAGTGAAAGAACTATTTGAGCAGGAAGAAAAGAGTGTCAAAGAAGTTACTCGTGACCTCCCGGTAGAAACCGAGATGATTGATACGGTTGAGATTTTTGAAGAAGAACCTCTCGAGCCTCTTCTTGAAGCGGTTAAAGAAGAGCTTATTATACACGAGCTAGTCCAAAATGAAAAATCGCTTCCTGATGATCTTATTGAACAGGAAAAAGTTATCTCAGACGAAGTGCATGATGAACTGCTATTTCGATATAAAGATCTTGTGAAACGTAAAATTGAGAAAGCTAGAAGGTATCCTTACTGGGCACGTAAGAAAAAGATTGAAGGGACCGTGTATGTTCAATTCAGTATTAAAAGGGATGGATCGTATAGTGATGTTACTCTGATCAGATCTTCTGGAAAATCTATTTTGGATAGAGAAAGCACCAAAACAATTGAGAGGGTTAAAAGATTTCCTGCTATACCAGAAGGGATCCGGTTTTCATCGATTGTTATAGAAGTTCCTATCGTATTTAATTTGAGTGAAAATGAATAAAGGATGCTGAGACGAGAATGAACATGCGTATAGATAAGATAAAGTTTCTTGATACACTTCTTCACTGGGGTATCCTCCTTTTTTGCGGGGCTATACCTTTTTCAATTGCGGCATCACAGATCGGTATTATTGTTGCGCTCATATCGTGGGGGTTATTATCAATAATTAAGAGAAAGCTTATATGGAAAAAAAATGTTATGACCATACCGATTGTGATATTTTTGTTTACTCAATTTCTTTCCATACTCTTTTCAATTGATGTCGGACGAAGCATCCATGAGTTTCGCAGTTATTGGCATATACTTATATTCTTTTTAGTGGTGAGTTGTTGTGATAAAGAGTTTGTTAAAAAATGCGTAATTGTATTGGTTGTGAGCACGGTGGTGGCTTCTTGTATCGGTTGCGGGCAATATATATACACCCGTTTTCTTGCGCCTGCTTTGTTAGGTCAAAAACGCATATCAGGGACAATGAGCATGTACATGACCTATTCAGGAATATTGATGATGGTGGGGATTGTTGCTCTTACCCTGTTTTTATACGGGGAGAAAATAGCTAAAAAAAGACTACTTTTCTGCGCTGGGAGCGGCATTATAGTCTTTGCACTCATACTGTCTCTTACGCGAAGTGCATGGCTAGGGTTTGTTTGTGGAGTAATCGTTATTGGAGTTATGAAAGACAGGTTGCTTCTCCTATTGCTGGTTGGGAGTCTTGTTGCGGCCTTTATTTTCGCTCCGCAAGATGTGCGCGAACGGGCAAAAGGCGTTTTTAAGGGTAAAAGCACGGTTATTGAAGAAGGTAAGGCAGTTAATCAAGGTGATGAAAGAATGGTTTTGTGGAAAAGCGGACTGCAAGTTATGTATCACTATCCGATTACCGGAGTTGGTCTGCTCAATTTTAGAAAAGCATATCCGCAGTTTCTTTCGTATACGCCGAAGAAAAATTTTAATCATGCGCATAACAACTTTATACATCTTGGCGCTGAGACAGGGTTTGTCGGCCTTCTCGCATTTATTATGCTTATAGGCGTGTATCTTTGGTATATAATGAGGAAAGTGTACCGGTTATCGATAACTGAAAAGTCCTACGGAGCAGGTGTAGCGATCGGTGTTATGGGGGCGTTTGTTGCGTTCATTATTGCAGGATTATTTGAGTATAATTTTGGTGACTCTGAGGTAGCGATGTTATTATGGTTTTTAATGGCCGCACCATTTGTTTTCTTGGGGAGTGAAACGAACAACAAGGAGGCTGCATGATAGAGAATATTCACTGGCTTGGGCATGCATCATTTAAAATTACCGGTGAAAAAATTATATATATTGACCCGTATAAAATAAATGATGGTGCCCAAAAAGCAGATATTATTCTTATTACGCATGATCATTATGATCATTTCTCTGCTCCAGATATGGGCAAAATACTGCAAGTTAACACCGTTGTAATTGGACCCGGTGATGTGGTCAGAAAGAACACGACACACGATGCGCGTAAAATGGATGCGGACGATACATTGAAGGTCGGGGATATTATTATTCAAGCGGTGCCGGCATATAATATAGCGAAAAATTTCCATCCAAAAGGTCATTCCTGGAACGGGTATGTAATAACGGTAGGCGGTGTGCGTATATATCATGCAGGCGACACTGATTTTATCCCTGAAATGAAGGTAATTAAAGCTGATATTGCGCTTTTACCTATTGGCGGGACATATACCATGACGGCAAGAGAAGCAGCGCAAGCGGCAAATACGTTAAAACCAAAAATTGCTATACCAATGCATTATGATACGATTATAGGAACACAAAGTGATGCCAAACGGTTTAAAGAATTGTGTGAGTGTGAAGTAGTCATTTTAAAAAAAGAAGAGGGATAATAGGGAGATATATGAGAAAAAAAAGAATAGGTATTATTGGTGCGAATCAATGTTCGCATGAAATAGGAAAAATTGCCTACGAAGTAGGAAGGCATATCGCAAAGAAAAATGCGATTCTTGTGTGCGGTGGTTTAGGCGGTGTAATGGAAGAGGCATGTAAAGGTGCTAAAAAGGAAAATGGCATGACTATCGGCATTCTTCCGGGCGGTAATCCTGATACTGCAAATCCATACGTTGATGTCCCCATTGTAACGAGTTTAAATTATGCACGGAATATCCTCGTTGTTCGAACAAGCGAGGTTCTTATCGCTGTTGGCGGCAGGTACGGAACGTTAACTGAGATTGCATTTGCACTAAATGTGGGGCATCCCGTAGTAGGCATTAAGACATGGGATCTAAACAAAATAGACCACAATAAAGGAATTGTAATTGAAACTAATCCGGAAGCCGCTGTAGCAAAAGCTTTGTCGCTTATCAAAAAATAGTGGCGGTTAAAAATAAATAATATTGATATAATGTATTTGTATAAGACAGAGAAACACTACCTCATACAACATTCATAATGGGATAAACTTGTTATGAAATCATTTCGTTTAAAGAAAACAGAGAGCAGTACATGAAAAACAAAGAGATTGCCATGCTCTTCAATAAAATTGCTGACATTCTCGAGTTTAAAGGCGATGTTTCATTTCGGATAAATTCTTATCGTAAAGCTGCGCATATTATTGAAGATATGGCTGAAGATATTGAAGCGTATGATGAAAGCGGGACTCTGAAGGAGATTGAGGGGATAGGTGAGAGCCTAGCAAAAAAGATCGACGAATATATTAAAACGGGCAGGATTGCGAAGTATGAAGAAATGAAAACTGGTGTTAGTGAAGAGCTGATCGATCTTATGAAAATCTCAGGTATCGGCCAAAAAACACTTGCTCTTATACATAAAAAGTACGGGGTAAAGAATATTGATGAATTAGAAAAAGTTGTAACGGACGGCAAAGTAAGAGATCTTTTTGGGATGGGAGATAAAAAAGCAGAAAATATTTTGAGGGGCATTAAGCTTTATCGCGCGTCACACGGAAGAATATCTTTAGGTATTGCGTTTCCCGTTATGAGGATGATAATAGATGAATTAAAGAAAAACCGCAAAGTAAAAAAGATTGATATTGCAGGAAGTCTCAGAAGAATGCAAGAAACAATAGGGGATATAGATATTCTCGTTTGCGGTAAAGAGGGCAAAGATATAGTTAATCACTTTACAACATTGCCGTGCGTGAAAGAAGTATTGTCATCAGGGTCAACGCGTGGATCTGTTGTTGTGGAAGATGGAATACAAGTAGATGTGCGTGTGGTAAGGGAAGACTCTTACGGGGCAGCTTTGCAGTATTTTACCGGTTCAAAAGAGCATAGTGTTAAACTGAGGGGGATTGCGAAAGCCCACGGGTATAAAATAAATGAATACGGTATATATAAAGGCGATAAAAAAGTAGGGGGAGCTCACGAGAGTGATATATATAGTGCGTTAGGACTGGCATATATCCCACCGGTATTACGCGAAAACAGGGGGGAAATTGAAGCGGCATCCCGAAACATGCTGCCCTCATTGGTTCAGTCTAAAAATGTACGCGGTGACCTGCATGTTCACTCCAATTGGAGCGATGGGGAATCTTCTGTCGAAGATGTTGTTCGAGCTTCTATTGAACTGGGTTATGAATATGTTGCGATATGCGATCACTCACAATCGCTAAAAGTGGCCCATGGGTTATCGCCTGAAACGGTTTTTAGGAAATTAGATGAAATTAAAAGAGTACGAAAGAAATACAAGGACTTTGCAATTCTTTTTGGCACAGAAGTAGATATAAAAAGTGATGGGTCTATTGATTATTCCGATACTGTGTTAAAAGAATTTGATGTGGTTATTGGCGCGGTGCACACGGGATTTAAGGATAGTGAAGAGAAGTTAACTTCTCGTATATTGTCTGCAATTAATAATAAATATGTTAATATTATTGCTCACCCTACAGGAAGACGTATTGGGTTAAGAGAACCATATCCTGTTGATCTCGATGCCATTTTCAAAGCAGCATCCCAGAGTGGTACGTTTCTTGAGATAAATTCATTTTATGACAGGCTTGATTTATGTGACACGGCGGTAAAACGGGCAAAGGAATACGGTGTTAAATTTGCGCTCTCAACGGATTGTCATCATGTGGACCAGTTATGGATGATGTCCTTAGGGGTGAGTGTTGCTCAACGTGGCTGGCTGACAAAGAATGATGTTGTAAACTGCTGGCCGCTACCAAAATTGCTTTCCCATTTTTCTTCAAAAAACAAAAAATAACTCTTTTTTCCCATAGTGCAGGGTATATTTTTACTATTGCTAATATTTACCGTTTTGCTATACTTCAAACTGCTGTTATTGTCCTTTATGAGGGGCGGCGGCATAAATAATCTTAAAGGAGTGTTATCGTAATGAAAAAGAATGAATTAGAAAAAAAGACAGTATCTCAACTGAGAAAAATCGCTGAAAAAAATAAAGTTAAAGGGTGGAGCAATCTGAATAAGTCTCAGATTGTTAATGCTTTAACTAAGAAAAAAACAGTGACTGCATCTAAGGCGGTAAAAAAAGCAAAACCCGCATTGGCTAAGAAAAAACCGGCGCAAAGCCCTAAAGCCGTAAAAAAGGCTAAGCCCGTGTTACTCAAGAAAAAAACAGTGACTGCATCTAAGGCGGTAAAAAAAGCAAAACCTGCATTAGCTAAGAAAAAACCGGTACAGAGACCCAAAATAGTTAAAAAAGTAAAGCCTGCTTTAGCAAAAAGAAAATCAAATATTAAGATGCCCGTGAGTCGTGCATCTGCTTCAGGAACACCCATACATACTCATGAGGAGGAACAAAAGATCGGACAGAGTAAGTATTATGTTGGTCCGAGCACTCATCACGGGAATCGTGAATCAGATTTTGTTTTTCCTGAGAGTTACGGACAAGATAAAATTGTGCTCATGGTGAGGGATCCAAATTGGATGCATGTATACTGGGAAATTACCGAGCAAAAGATATCAAGCCTAAAATCGTCTCACGGAGACAATGCTATTGATTCTTCACGATATGTTCTTAGAGTGCTTGATATTAATAAAACAACGCCTGATGCACCAAATTCATTTTTTGACGTTGAGGTTTCTCGGGGAGCAGATAGCTGGTATATCAATGTCCCTAATCAAAATTGTTCATATTGTATAGATTTAGGTTTTCTTACATCTGAAGGGGAGTTTGTTTTGCTTGTCAGATCAAATGCTGTAAAAACGCCTAGAGTTGGTGTTTCTGAGGTGCTTGATGATCAGTGGATGTCTTTTGCGGATGCGGATTACGACAAGATTTATGCTCTTTCCGGTGGTTTGAGCATTGGTATGAGTTCTGGTGATTTAGGTAAAGCTATGCAGGAAAAATTGGAGTCTATAGCATCTTCCGATATGATCTCTTCTGGTGCGGTAAGCAGTTTTTCTAAAAAAGAAGAGAAAAAAAGAGGATTTTTCCTTGTTGTTGATACTGAACTCATTGTATATGGGGTAACGGTCCCTGACGCTGAGCTTACTATTCAAGGTGTTCCTAAGAAACTCAATCCTGATGGAACTTTTAGCGCACGATTTTCTCTTCCTGATGGTAATCAAGTTATTCCCGTCAAAGCAATCTCTTCGGATAAGATTGATGAAATAACTATTACCCCTATTGTTAAGAAAGATACAGAGTACAAGGATAATAAAAACGGTCATAAAGATTGATGGTCTCACGGTCTAAACATATCTCATTGATGTGGGGTGTGGTAGGCGACTGAGTTTTTTTGAGTTGGAGAGTTTAATGGAAAAAGGTAAAGAAAAAGGTTATTTTTCGCTTGTTTTGCATGCGCATTTGCCGTATGTACGTCATCCTGAGCATGAACATTTTCTCGAGGAAGATTGGTTTTATGAAGCGATAACTGAAACATATATTCCTCTTATTAATGTTTTTGATGGATTAGTGAATGATAATATTGATTTTAGAGTAACCATGTCTTTATCGCCGAGTTTGATATCAATGTTTACTGATCCCTTACTGCAAAATAGGTATCTGAGACATATATCACGCCTCATAGAACTTGCTGAAAAGGAAGTCGAAAGAACCAAGTGGCAGCCTAAATATAATACGCTTGCCCTTATGTATAAAAATAATTTTCTGAATGCACGTTATATCTTCGAAGAAAAGTATAGGAAGAATCTCGTGAGCGCATTTAAGAAGTTTCAGGATATGGGCAAACTCGAGATTATTACGTGCGGGGCAACTCATGGATTTTTGCCGCTTAATGATATGTATCCGCAAGCAGTGAGAGCGCAAGTGCAGGTTGCCGTGAATCACTACGAAAAACATTTTGACAGAAAACCAAGGGGTATATGGCTCCCCGAATGCGGGTATTACCCTGGACATGATACATATTTAAAGGAAGCAGGCATTAAATTCTTTTTTACGGATGCCCATGGCCTATTGTTTGGGTCTCCTCGACCGCGCTACGGTGTGTTTGCGCCTTGTTACTGTCCGACAGGAGTAGCTGCGTTTGCACGTGATTTGGAGTCAAGCAAACAGGTATGGAGCGCAGAAGAAGGCTATCCGGGAGATTATGAATACAGAGATTTTTATCGCGATGTCGGATATGATCTCGAACATGATTATGTAAAACCGTATATTAACTCAGACGGGAAGAGAAAAAATATCGGCATAAAATATTATAAGATTACCGGTCGAACAGATAAAAAGGAACCGTATAATCCATATCGCGCAATGGAAAAGGCAGCAAGTCATGCGGGGGACTTTTTATTTAATCGTGAGAAACAAGTTGAGTTTCTTAATGGGTTTCTTAAGAAGAAACCGCTTATAGTGTCTCCTTACGATGCTGAGCTCTTTGGCCATTGGTGGTATGAAGGCCCGCAATGGATTAACTTCTTGCTGAGAAAGATGGCATGTGATCAAAACACAATTCGTATGGTAACGCCTTACGAGTATTTGGAAGAAAACCCTGAAAACCAGGTTCTTACTCCTTCGATGTCGAGCTGGGGGCATAAAGGATATAATGAAGTATGGCTTGAAGGGTCGAATGACTGGATATACCGGCATCTCCATCAGGCAATTGAGCGCATGTCTGAGATGGCTCGTTCTCGTCCCGATGCGTTCGGGATTGAAAAACGCGCGCTTAATCAGGCTTCACGAGAGCTTCTTCTCGCACAATCAAGTGACTGGGCATTTATTATGAAGACAGGCACTATGGTCGAATATGCGGTAAAAAGAACTCGAGACCACATTGCACGCTTTACTAAGCTCTATGAGAGCATTAAAGGAAACAATATTGATGAGGCTTGGCTGAACGATATTGAATCGAAAGACAATATTTTTCCTGATATCGATTATAGAGTATATACTTAAAAACAAATCCTAAAATCTAAACACGAAATCCTAAACAAATTCAAATATTCAAAATTATAATACCCTTTATTTAGATAATCTTCCTCGGCCAGAAAGGCGTATGAAGCTATGAAAGTTGCTTTAGTTCATGATTGGCTTAATGGAATGCGCGGGGGAGAAAAAGTTCTTGAGATACTCTGCGATATCTTTCCGGACGCGCCGATTTATACCCTTTTTTGTGATAAGGATAAGCTGTCACAAAAATTGCGTGAGCGGAAAATACACACATCAATTCTACAGAAATATCCTCTTGTAAAACGATATTATCGGTACTATTTACCGCTCTATCCCTATGCTGTTAAGCATATAGATGTTTCCGAATATGACCTTATCGTTTCTGTAAGTCATTGTATTGCAAAAGCGGTAAAGAAGAGAAGTGACGCGCTTCATATATGTTATTGCAACACTCCCATGCGGTACGTGTGGGGGTTCGCGGATCAATATTTTGGAACAGGCATAAAAAGAAAGATAATTAACTCTACGCTTAATAAACTGCAAAAATGGGATTATGCTACCTCAGGTAATGTCGATTTCTATATAGCTAATTCATATAACATAAAAAAACGTATTTACCGTTGTTATCAAAGAGAGGCTGATAAAGTTATTTATCCTCCTTGTGATACTGATTATTTTTCGCCGTCTGACGATTCAGCAGATTATTACTTATTGGTGTCGGCGCTTGTTCCCTATAAAAAAATAGATATTGCAGTGGAAGCATTTAATGTTCTTGGATATCCTTTGAAGATAATCGGAACAGGACCTGAAGAGCAGAAACTGCATAAAAAGGCTAAGTCAAATATTACGTTCCTTGGCTGGCAAAGCGATGAAGAGGTAAGAGATCATTATAGGAAATGTAAGGCTTTTATTTTTCCCGGAGAAGAAGATTTTGGCATTGTGCCGCTTGAAGCACAGGCATGTGGACGTCCGGTTATTGCCTATGGACAAGGCGGGGTCACAGAAACTGTTATTCCTCATGAAAAAGGTTATGTTCCCCGAGATATGTCGATTAAGGGTGAGTCAACAGGAATATTATTTGAAAACCAAACGGTGAAATCATTGATTGATGCAGTCGAGCTATTTAAACAGGTATCTAATGATTTTAATAAAGAGAACATGAGAAAACATGCTCTTTCTTTTAGCCGGCAAAGATGTATGGATGAACTGCGTTCATATATTGACGATAAAATATCATAAGCAGGATGTCGATGGATGAAATTAATATAACGATAATTGGCGCAGGTGTTATTGGGTTATCGATAGCGGCCTCTTTCAAAAATACTTCTCATTCAATATATGTTTTGGAACGACACGATTCATTTGGGCAGGAAACTAGTAGTAGAAATAGCGAAGTTATCCATGCCGGTATATATTATCCCCAAGACTCTTTCAAAGCAAAGAGCTGTGTTCAAGGCAACAGAATGCTGTATGAATTATGTCAGAAGTATTCTGTTCAATGCGTTAAAACCGGAAAAATCATTATTGCCTGTACTGATGAAGAGCGTGAAGTGTTGCATGCCCTCTATAAAAAAGGTATGAATAACGGTGTCAGCCTTTCGTTTCTAGATAAGAAGGATATTCAGAAGCTGGAGCCTCACATAACCACAGCTTGTGCAGGAATATATTCGCCGTCTACAGGAGTTATCGATTCACACGGTTTGATGAAACACTACGAGTATAGAGCGCAAGAAAATGGGGTTGAGTTAACCTATGGTGTTCGGGTGACGAACATTGATACATGCAATGACGGATATGAGATTTCCGTAGTTGATTCAGATAGTAAAAGAATGCAGTTTAAATCACGTATTGTGATAAACTGCGCAGGACTTGAATCTGATGTGGTTTCACAGATGGCAGGTATTGATAGTGATACCTATGGGTATCGCCTGCATATGTGTAAGGGCTCATACTTTAAAGTCGGAAACAAGAAATCTTCATATGTAACACACCTGGTATATCCTCCTCCCGATCATGCTCATGGAGTTTTAGGGATACATGCGTCATTAGATTGTGCCGGTGCACTAAAGCTGGGCCCTGATGCCCAATATGTTGATAAGGAAACTATGGATTATCACGTTGATATTAATAAAAGAAAACAATTTTATGATTCTGCTAAAATATATTTTCCTTTTATTGAAGAGGAAGATCTTTATCCTGATATGGCCGGTATAAGGCCAAAATTACATGGACCCGAAGAATCATATCGTGATTTTGTTGTCAGTCATGAGGCCGATAAGGGGTTCCCCGGTTTTATCAATCTTATCGGGATAGAATCTCCGGGACTCACTGCAGCGCCCTATATTGGACAGTATGTTGCCAATATGGCTAATGACATTATGTAACAAAGAGAAATCTTTAGGAATATGAAAAAAATAAAAAAAGAATATAAAGCAGTAATATTTGATATGGATGGCGTGATCGTCGATTCTATGCCGTATCATTTTCTTGCGTGGTATGAAGCTCTTCGCCCAATAGGTGTTCGCATAAGCAGTTTTGATGTGTATATGAGAGAGGGTGAGAGGTGGCAGAAAACCGTGCTTGAATTACTGGAACGAGAGCATATAAAGATCACAGACAAACTGACAAAAAAAATACATCGGGATCGGGAACAGATATTTAAAAGAATTTATAAACGGTTTATTTTTCAAGGGTCATTTGAATTATTAGAATGTCTAAATAAAAAGGAATATTCACTGGGTCTGGTTACCGGAACACCGACAAAAGAGGTTAAGAAGATACTTCCAAAGAAAATAAGAGATATATTTAAGTGTATTGTTGCAGGGGATAGCGTCGTGAACGGAAAACCGCATCCTGAACCGTATCTGCGAGCTGCTGAGATATTAGGTGTTACGCCATCAGAATGTATAGTGATCGAAAATGCACCGCTAGGAATACGGTCTGCGCAACAAGCGGGGATGGTATGTGTTGCAGTTACAACAAGTCTTCCGCGTGAGTATGTTAAAAATGCTGATCATATTGTAGACAGCAATTCCGCAACAAAGTATTTTAGCTCACCATAAGTCATTCTATTTACGATATTTTAGTGGTAAACGCCTTGTTTGAGCAAATTCGTATTGACGTTGAAGTATTTTATTGACATAAAAACTGA
>JAVCCP010000016.1 GCA_030765405.1 Candidatus Ancaeobacter aquaticus
CAATTGGCAGCGGTATATTTGATTGCATGTATCAACTATATTATCTAATGGGAAATGAGTCCAGCTAAAAAATCAAAAAAATGATGTTTGTAAATTTACCGTATTGGTGGGTACCTGAGTAGTTACTTTTTTTCTTTCTCTTTGTGGATACTGTGGATAAGTGGATAACTCATGCCGCTCCCCTCATTTTTTCCTCATAAACATCCCACGGCCGCTTATCCCCGAGTGATTGATGTAGTCGTCCGTGGTTATAATAATCAAAGTATTTGGCTAATCCATTCTGTGCTTCCTGCATTGTTTTATACCCATTGATATACACATCCTGATACTTTACACTGCGCCAGAGCCGTTCAATAAATATATTGTCGAACACTCTACCCCGGCCATCCATGCTGATAGATATCTGCTGCGCTGTTAATCTCTTGATGAATGCCTCGCTCGTAAACTGTGCCCCTTGATCTGTATTAAATATTTCAGGAGTACCGTGTTTTTCCAATGCTTCATCAAGCGCTTCACAACAAAAACTTACATCCATTGTATTGCTTAATCTCCAGCTTAATACACTACGGCTATACCAATCCATTACTGCGACCAAGTACGCAAAACCATGCTTTAACCGTATATACGTTATATCCGTACTCCACACCTGATTGGGTCGTTCTACCGTAACATCTGTAAGCAGGTACGGATATATTGCGTGGCGTTTATTCGGCCTGCTCGTATTTGGCTTCGGATATATCGGCATCAATCCCATTTTACGCATCAAACGTCTCACTCGCTTCGGACCGCATTTTTTACCAATATCCCGCAAATACGCTATCATGCTACGTACTCCCATAAACGGATGCCTCGTAAACTCTTCATCTATTATATTCATTAACTCTATGTTATACGCGCTTTCCGGCACAGACTGATAATAAAGCCTCGATCGATTAATTGCCAGCAGTTTGCATTGATTCCGTATGCTCATATCCTCTGTATCCTTTTCTATCAACAATTTACGTTCCCTGGGTCTTAAAACGGTAATTTTTTTTAAGCCAGTCGTTTTCTACTTGCAGCTGACCAATCTGTTTATACAGTTCGTCTATAAGACGTCCTTTCTCCTTCTCATCCGGATCCTTTTTGCCAGAAAATAATCCAGGCGAACCTTCTCGCAGCTCACTCTTCCATTGTGCAATCTGTGTCGAATGAACCCCATATTCGCTGCTGATCTCTGCGCTTGTCTTCAACCCTTTTATTGCCTCAATTGCTACTTTTGCTTTAAATTCCTTGCTGAATTGCTTTCTCATGCTTCCCATCCAGACCTCCTGTGGTTAGTACCACCATTATACCTTATTTCTCTATCTTATACACTGGTCTGATTCTTGGGGAGTATTATATTTTGCATACAGCACGCAAACGACTTAAGAATGGAACCCTGGAAGAATGGCTTAAGAAAACATTAGAAGCTTATATCCATAATCCTGATATTGATCCCTATTCACTCTTGCCTCCCAAATAATCCCCCGCTTTACTCACCGGTTACCTTAAATGAACAGACTCTTTTTAATAAAATACTTTCACTAAATATAGCCCCTGTGAAGGTGCGGTAGGAACGGTCATTGATCGTTTTTTGACTTCTAGGAGCTTCTTTATATCTTTTGGGGTAATCTTCCCACTGCCCACTTCGATAAGTGCACCAACAATGCTTCTTACCATTTTATAGAGAAAACCGCTTCCTTTGATATCTATTGTAATAATATCCCCTTTTCTTTTAACCTTGAGATATATGATCTTCTTTATAGGAGAGCCCTGATCTTCGCCGCTGTCAGCGCTAAATGAGGTAAAATCATGTGTTCCTATAAGATACTTCACCACTGAAAGCATTTTTCGCTCATTAAGACGACAGAGCTTAAAATGATACTTATAATCCCGCTCAATAGCAGGAGCTATCTTTGCATCACTTATAATATACCTGTAATGCTTCGCTTTTGCGTCAAAGCGGGCATTAAAGCCTGCTTTTGCGTCTTCTGCTTTCACTACTCGTGTATCACCGGGTAAATGAGAGTTTAAGGCCATTTGAATATTTTTGAGAGGTAAGGTCGATTTGGTCTTAAAACTAATGACTTGGCCGTAAGCATGGACCCCACTGTCTGTCCTACTGGAATACTCTATTTTAGGGGTTTCTTTGGTTAGTTTCTTTATTGCTAGCTGCAGTTCCTGCATGACCGTGCGATCTTTCGGCTGTATTTGCCATCCACAGTGATGTGTGCCATCATATTCTATTGTAAGCTTTAGGTTGCGCATTATGAGTTCATAGATACTTTAGTTCATAGTTGATAGTTCATGGTTCATTGATATAAAAACTGCGTGATTGAGTTATTAAGCAATTAGGCAATTAAGTAAAAACTAATCGCTCTCCGATACTATTTATTTTTTTGCACCGTACAATTATGCAGATTTCATCTAATTAATCTCGCGTTCCGATCAATTTGAGTACATTTTCTTTTGTAAATATCTCTATATCAGAGGGGGTTTCAAGGAAGTTCTCTACATCGCTTTTTACCTTTTTCCAATCCGCATCTTGTACAGTGTTATATAAAAATGATCTCCAATTGTCTTGTGATAAGACATCCCCACTCCACCCTGTCTGAGACAATGCATTATTCAGAAGCTCTAAGTTTGGGACTATGTCTTTCCATTTAGAAAAATACCAGCCTATATCAAAATAATCCCTACCTTTTGTATACTTTCGGTTAAGCAATGCATGCATTTTTCTTGCAAGCAGTGAAGGTAAATCGAATGTCAGAAAAGCAATGGGGAAATATTTATTAATAATAGATGTTTCCAGCACGCTACCTTGTGGAGGCTTTGTATCAATTTTGATGTATAGGATCCATATTTCAGGGACACCATACTAAATTCAGAACTCCATACATGGGATCCACAGCAATCTTACCTAAATAGCTACGAATAAATAGTTTCCCCGGATAGTTTGTGATAAAATGCTTCAGATAAAAGATTTTTTTTAAGAGACTTGATTTTTCAAAAGTGA
>JAVCCP010000017.1 GCA_030765405.1 Candidatus Ancaeobacter aquaticus
CATGAATTTTTGGGGATCGCAAAAAGAAATGTTGATCGATTGGCCAGGCTGATAAACGATGTTCTTGATTTTCAGAAGCTTGAAGCGGGAAAGATGACTTTCAATATTGAAGAGAATGATATAAATGAGACAGTATGTGAGGTCTGCCAGACAATGGACACGGTAGCGCGGCAAAAACAACTTGAGATCATTACACGTTGTAAAAAGAATATCCCAACTTTTCGTTTTGACAAAGATAAAATTATTCAGGTGCTGACAAATCTTATAAATAATGCGATCAAGTTTACCGAGAAGGGGTCGGTGACGATAGCTACCTCAGTTAAAGACAATATCGTACAGGTAGCGGTTTCTGATACGGGGATGGGAGTAAAAAAAGAGGATCTAGATCGTCTCTTTAACTATTTTGAGCAGATCGGTGGCAAAGAAAGAAAGGTTGGTGGGACTGGTTTAGGGTTGGTTATCTCTAAAGAAATCGTAGCGCGTCATAATGGCAAAATATGGGTTAAATCAGAGTTTGGAAAAGGAACCACGTTTTATTTTGTTCTGCCGGTTTAGGAACGGAGACGTATTAGTTCGGAGTAGGGAGTTAGGAGTTCGGAGAAAAAACATGAGTGCGCCAAGAAAAGCTAATATAAGCAAGCTGGACAATCCAGCACGTGTAATGGCTAACCACCGGCACGGAACCAAACCATGCGTATAAGGAGGTAACGAATTATGCGAAGCCATGGTAAGGGCAGTTTGTCAGCCACAACGCAAGTGAAGGTATTGAGCCTCGAAAATATCCATATCGCATTGGGTCAAGGGTTTCATGTTCTGGAAACCAATATCAGGACACACGCTAAAGGTGAGAGTGTCTCTGACGTGCCGGGGTCTAAGTCCGTAGCGGGCAAACGAACTGTTTATATTGGAACTTGGGAGAACCGAAGCGTTCCAACAGGAAGCTTCCAAGAAGCCGAAGAGGCAACAAGGAAGTATGGCGTTTTGGTAGTCGGACTGACTCATAGTAGAGGGGTAAACAGGGTAATGCCTGTTAAGTCTCGAAGGTTCGGGACACTCGAAGGGGTCAGCAGTTTAACGCAGAGGGAGGATATCTGTCATGCCGTACACTGATATAGGAGAAACATGGCAGAAATTATCTCTCATAACTGGTCATGCCCGAAGAAACCCTGATTTTCAGTTTACGAGCCTTGCTCACTTACTGAATGCTGAATATCTTCGGGATTGCTACAAAAGCCTGAACAGGAATAAGGCTGTAGGAATTGATAACCTAAGCTGGGAAGAATACGGCAGGAATTTGGATGAAAATCTGGAGCTGTTAGTCTCAAGGCTGAAGCGCAAGAAATACAAGCCGATACCGGCGAGACGAGTATATATTCCGAAAAGCGAGACAGAAGAACGCCCACTCGGAATATCAGCGCTGGAGAACAAGATAGTAGAACGTGGAATCACGTGGATACTTGAAAGTATCTATGAACAGGATTTTTTGAACTGTTCATACGGTTTTCGTCCAAAGAGAAACAGTCATCAAGCATTAAAAGAACTTAATGATTTGACAATGTTTCAGCCGGTAAACCACATTGTAGAGGCGGATATAAAGGGATTCTTTGATAATGTGCCGCATGAGAAACTCATAGAGTTTATCCGGATAAGAGTAAAGGATACGACACTATTGAACCTGATAAAGAAATTCCTGAAAGCCGGCTATATTGATGATGGAGTATTGGTAAAATCGGATACCGGAACGCCTCAAGGCAGTATTCTCAGTCCGATTTTGGCTAATATCTTCCTGCACTATGTATTGGATACATGGTTTGAGACAACAATCAAAAGCCATGTCCGAGGGTTCTGTGAAATCGTTAGATATGCGGACGACTTTGTTTGCGTAGTCCGTTATGCGGATGATGCCAAGCACATTGAGCGAGAGCTGCGAAACCGATTCAATAAGTATGGTCTGGAAATACATCCGGCAAAAAGCCGGAATATAGGTTTCGGACGATTTGAACGAGAAAACGCTAAAGCACAGAACCGCCGTACCAACACGTTTGATTTTCTGGGTTTTACTCACTATTGCGACAGGTCAAGAAACAATAACTTCAAAGTAGGACGTAAGACCAGCCGCAAGAAATACTCCGTAAAATGCAGGGAAATGAATACGTGGCTTAAGGCGATAAGAAATCAGGTTAAAACCAAAGAGTGGTGGAAAATTCTGGTAGTAAAGCTACGGGGACATTTTCAGTATTATGGAGTTAGTGAGAATTATAGGGGGATTGCAAGGTTCTATAAATACACCATAAGAATGGTGCAGAAATGGATGAACCGGCGCAGTCAGAAGCGGAAAATGAGTTGGGATAGATTTACAAAATATCTCGAGCATTATCCGTTGCCAAAACCGAAAATAGTGCATAGCTTTTATGTGTCACGTGTAAGGTGAGTTGGATTGAAGAGCCGGATGTGAGAAATTCACAAGTCCGGTTCTATGAGGGGCATTGAAACTCCTCTTGTTAATTGTGAAAATATAAGAAAAGGAGTCATATTATGTCTACTCGACAAATGAAAACAAAAATAGAGCAAAAGTTTAATTTCGAAGATTTAATGGTGTATCAGAAGGCATTGGAGTATGTTGATTATGTATATAAGATTACAAGCGGATTTCCGCGCGCCGAATTGTTTTCTTTGGCAGACCAATTTAGAAGAGCAGCAACTTCCATTTGTCTGAATATAGCAGAAGGAAGTGGAGGAAGCAAACTTGAGTTTAATAGATTTCTTAGAATTGCGAGAAGATCGATCAGAGAGTGTATCGCTATAACTGAAATTTCACTTAGACAGCGTTTTATTAACAATGAAGATAGACATAAATCACGTGATTATTGTGTTGAAATATCAAAAATGGTGAGTGGATTAATGAAGTCGTTGAAATAAGTTCGGAGGATTTTTTATTTTACTCCGAGCTCCTAACTCCGAACTCCAAACTATTTAAAAGGAGCTAAATATGGATAAAAAAATTCTAGTAGTAGATGATGAACCGGATATTTTGAGGCTGGTAACATTTAGGTTAAAAAAATATGGATGTGAAGTATTATCGGCAACGAATGGAAAGGAAGGATACGAGCTTATTTGCAAAGAAAAACCTGATCTGGTGCTTTTGGATTTGCGGCTTCCGGAGCTTGATGGGACGGAAGTGGCAAGAAAAGTAAAAGAAGATCCCCAGTTGAGCTCAGTTCCTATTGTTATCCTTACCGCAAGCGCGGATGCCGCTGATCTTGAAATAATAAAAGAGCTCAAAGTTGAAGGGTATCTTACAAAACCGTTTGAGCTGGCAGACTTGTTTGCGACAGTGGAGAAATATATTTAATGGTTCGGAGTAATGAGTTCGGAATCTGGAGTATTTTTTTATTTCACTCCCAACTACAAACTTTGAACTCCGAGCTGTTTAATCCGAACTCCAAACTCCGAACTGACAACGGATAACTAAGATGATTTTTCCGGAAGAATTAAAGAATAAGTTCAGGCAATTTATTGCCGGCAGTTGCGGCCTGTATTTTAAAGACCACGATATAAAAAGTCTGGAAGCCGCTTTAAGAACAAGGGCGGGATCTTGCGGGATTGATTCTGCGGCAGCATACTATGCTTACCTCACAACTTCCAAAAACAAAAGAGATGAATTTAGGCAACTGCTGAACATTTTGACAGTAAATCATACCTATTTTTTCAGGAATGAACCGCATTTTAGGGTTTTGAAAGAAAAGGTGTTGCCTGAGATCATTACCCGGAAGACAAAAAATCTTTCCGCTTCACCCGAATCGCGGGCAACATTGAGAGTCTGGAGCGCTGGATGTTCTAGTGGCGAGGAACCATATTCTATTGCTATGGTGATAAGGGATCTTATAGAAGATTTTAACCGGTGGGATATCCGGATCTTTGCGACGGATGTTTCATCGGAAGCGCTGCAAGCGGCCGAAAAAGGTGTCTATGGCAAAAATTCTATGCGTCTGGTGAATAGTGAACATAAGAAAAAATATTTTATAGAGAAAAGAGACTTGAGATGCGAAGTAAAAAATTCAATAAAAAGCATGGTGAAATTTAATTATTTAAATCTTATTGATGAGGAGTATCCTGAAAATATCGACATAATATTCTGCCGCAACGTGACGATATATTTCGATTTGGAAACAACGATAAAAATAATGAATAAAATACACGCAAGC
>JAVCCP010000018.1 GCA_030765405.1 Candidatus Ancaeobacter aquaticus
GTAAAAGGTTTGGTGGGGGGGGGGGGGGTGGTGTGGGCGTAGGGGGGGTTTTGTCCCCGCGGGGGCGGCCGCCCCGCGGGGGGTGGTTCCCCCCCCCCCCCCCCCCCGACACGGCGTAATTTCACCCCTTTTCCACCGCGTAGGTGACCCAAAGGGGCTCCTACGCGGTGGGAATTAGGTGGTTGAGTGGGTATTTGTTAATTGGAATTTTATTACTAGAAATAAAAACTTCAAAGGTAAGCTATGGATCACGAATCAATTAAAGGACTTAAAAAAATAAACGATTACTGCTGGGAAATGCCACAAACTTTTAAACCAGGCATGAAAGTTCCCGGGCGGATATATGCCCCTGAAAAATTTCTTGATGCGATCGTTAAAGATAAATGTCAGGAACAAATAGCGAATGTTGCCTTTCTCCCCGGCATAGTGAAGTATTCGCTCGCTATGCCCGACATACATTGGGGTTATGGTTTTCCCATTGGAGGTGTTGCAGCTACTGATATTGATAATGGCGGGGTTCTTACACCGGGAGGAGTTGGATTTGATATAAACTGTGGGGTACGTCTCTTGCGAACGGATCTTGAAAAGAAAGATATTACCCCAAAGGTGCAAGACCTTGTCAGGGCTCTCTATCACAATGTTCCCTGTGGTGTTGGTGTCGGCGGAAAGATAAAAATTAATCCGGCTGAATTAAAAAAACTACTCAAAAAAGGTTCTAAATGGGCCGTTAATAATGGATATGGTACCGAAGAAGACATTGAATATACCGAAAATAATGGCTGCATGATAGACGCTGACCCGGAATGTGTATCTGATCGTGCAATTAAACGAGGGCTAGATCAATCAGGAACACTTGGGTCGGGAAACCATTTTATTGAAGTGCAAGTCATAGATAAAGTGTTTGACGATACTGCAGCGCGATGTTTTGGTCTTTTCGAGGGGCAAGTTACGGTAATGATCCATTCGGGATCACGCGGGCTTGGCTATCAGGTGTGTGCTGATTACCTGAAAGTTATGCGAAACTGTCCTCAGAAATACGGAATCAGTGTTCCTGACAGACAGCTCGTCAGTGCTCCTGTCGCATCAGAGGAAGGCCAGCGGTATCTCGCGGCAATGTATGCTGCTGCAAACTATGCGTGGGCAAACAGACAGTGTCTAATGCATCTTACCCGCAGCGTGTTTGAAAAAGTCTTTCAAAAGGGCTATCACGGACTCGGGATGGATCTTGTGTATGATGTGTCACACAACATTGCAAAAATCGAGCACCATGTCATTGAGGGTAAAGAAAAGACTCTCTGTGTTCATCGCAAGGGTGCAACCCGTGCTTTTCCAAAAAATCATCCCGATATACCGCAAAAGTATCGCGCTATAGGGCAACCGGTCATTATTCCTGGTGATATGGGAAGCTACTCATACGTTATGGTCGGAACCGAACGTGCAATGCAAGAAACATTCGGCTCAATTTGTCATGGTGCCGGTAGGGTAATGAGTCGCACTCAAGCCGTAAAACAGTCAACTGCACACCAGATTGTCTCAGATCTCGAGAAAAAAGGTATCCTAGTAATGGCGACAGGTAAAAGCACCATAGCTGAAGAAGCTCCTTACGCATATAAAGATGTTAACGAGGTCACTGAAGCAGTTACCGGAGCAGGTCTTGCCCGTCCCGTTGTCCGCATGAAACCCCTCGGCGTCATCAAGGGGTAGCTTCGCTACTTTCATTCTTATGTCATCACTTTTATTTTTTTGAAACAGACACCGCGGTCGGTGGGATTTTTCACCGACGCGGTGAGAATGTTACTTCCAATCTTGTAATCGCAATGCGATTTCTGAGAACGCACTTATTTGTTTCAATCATTCACCTTTTTTAGCCCTCTCCTGTTATACCAATGCGATAATGTCCTATTTACAGATGCTATAATTGTACCTCCAAGAGGAGGGCAATATGGCAGAAAAGGACATAATCGTGATAAAACAGAAAGAGTTAAAGCACTTGCATGTGATCAGGAAAGTACTGGAGAAACAAATAAGACAAAGTGAAGCAGGAAAGATATTGGGATTAAGCACGCGGCAAATACGCAGGAAAACGAAACGGGTACGAACAGAAGGAGATAAAGAGATAATACACTAGTCGTGAGGCAGAGCCTCACATAATGCCAATCCGGAAGAGGTCAAGGAAAAGGTGAGGAAGATATGCCGAGAGAAGTACTGGGATTTTGGGCCGACATTAGCACCTGGAAATACCTGAGGGCATGGACCTTGATGAGTATTTATGCATTAAAACACAGCGTACAATCCGTAATGACTATACGGTGGGTTATAACAGTAAGCTATATCAGGTAACAAGTGTGACAAAAGCTAAGAAAATAACGGTAGAAGAGAGGATAAGCGGCAGGGTGGTAATACGAGAGGATAGTGGACGTCTTTTGGAGTGTATCGAGATAAAAAGCCGTTCTACAAAGCAAACAGAGACAAAGACGACAAAGATCAAGAAGAGGTATCTTCCACCAATGAGTCACCCATATAAAAGATATCTAAAAAAAGGGAAAGAACAGTTGCAACTAGTTAATTAAAAAGCGGACATTTTAACTTTGGGTTGACAAAGCAATTCGCGCTATTGACAAAGCAACACTAGTAGTGTATAATGTAGAGCAATAACAGAAAAAGAGAAGGGTGTGCGTGTATCATGACTCGAAAAATCGTATATGATATAATCAGTAAAAGTGTTATAGATAGAGCTTTTGCTAAGCAGTTAATGGAAAATCCCGAAAAAGCACTCAAAGAATATGAGCTTACCCCTGAAGAAATCCATGCAATTAAGGCTATGCAAGTAGAGTTTGACCAGAAATACATCAAGGGAAACATCCCTCACCCCGTAGAAAAGATCAAGAAAAACGGTTCATCAAAGTAAAGAGTCATCGACTCTTTTATTTTTCGTTTTTTCTAACATAAATACGAATATGCTTCCCAACCAAAAAAATTAAATGACATGAAATGTCTTTGTGCTTGATAATTGGGGGTAATTATACTAAGTTAAAAATGTTAACCTGAAATTACCCAAAAAGTGTTGTTGTTATGCCCCAAGAAATACATGATTTTATATCCTCCCTGAAGAAATCATCTGTCTTTAAAGACTATGTGATTCACCATGAAGAGCTTGAAGAAAAAGAACCTGACCTATGTGATATTAATCCATGGATCGCTGAATCGATAACTTCATACTTTAAAGAAAACGGGGTCGAAAAACTTTTTTCTCATCAACACGAAGCACTGGAAGAAATCCATAAAGGAAACCATACCGGAATTTTGACTCCTACCGGGAGTGGTAAGAGCCTCATATACAACACGTCAGTTTTAAACAATATTTTGGATGATAATAGTGCTCGTGGCCTATACATTTTTCCTATTAAAGCGTTAGAGCAAGACCAGCTTAAAGGGCTGCGTGAATTTGTTAACGGGATTGGAAGCGCTGGCTTTATCACCGCAGAAATCTATGATGGTGACACAAAGCCAAGTCATAGAACAAAGATTATACGTGAAATGCCAAACATTATTATTACGACACCGGATATGTTGCATTTAGGGATCATTCCTCATCATTCAAAATGGGAAACATTCTTTAAAAACCTAAGGTATATTGTTGTCGATGAGCTGCATACCTATAAAGGTGTTTTCGGGACACATTTTCTCCATGTTTTAAAGAGGTTAAAGAGAGTTGCAGAGCATTATGGTGCTTCCCCACAGTTTATTTGTTCATCCGCGACGGTAAGTAATCCCGAAAAATTTCTTAAAGACATTACCGGCCATGAATGTTCGATCATTACAGAAGACGGTGCCCCAAAAGCAAAAAAACACTTTGTGTTTATAAACCCTGAAATAAGCCCGTATACAGCAGCATCACAACTTTTTTTGCGTAGTATTCAGGCAAAACTGAAAACAATCGTTTTTTCAAAGGCGAGAAAGATTACCGAGCTTATTTATACCTGGGTATTAGAAAAATCTCCTTCACTGCATGACCGGGTAAGCTCGTATCGTGCGGGATACACGCCGGAAGAGAGAAGAGAGATTGAACGAAAACTTTTCAGCGATGAAATGGACGGGGTGATATCAACGAGTGCTCTTGAGATGGGTATTGATATTGGTGGCCTTGACGTGTGCATCCTTGTTGGGTATCCGGGAACGATTACGAGTACATGGCAACGGGGCGGACGCGTAGGGAGAGCGGGGAATGACTCGATCATCTTTTTGATCGCGGGGCAGGATGCGCTCGATCAGTATTTTATGCATAATCCGGACGATTTCTTTACGCGCCGATACGAAGATATCATAGTTGATAATACCAATAGACCCATACAAAAAGCGCATATTAAATGCGCCGCACAGGAACTCCCGCTAAAAAAGAAGGATCTTTCGTATCCATTTGAAACACATTCTGTAAGTATTCGTGAGCTCGAGCTTGAAAAAGGGCTTTTTAAGAGTGCAACCGAAGATCTTTGGTACGGGGCGAGCCAGCGACCACAACGACATGTGCATATTCGATCAATTGGTGAGGGATACACCATATTTGAAAAAGGTGAGAAAAAACCTATGGGTAGTGTAAGTGGGATACGAGTGTTTAAAGAATGTCATAAAGGGGCAATATATCTTCATAGGGCAAAACAGTATGTGGTTACCGAACTTGATCTCGAGAACAAGAATATTATTGTCTCACATTCAGGAGAGAAATATTACACACACGCAATATCGGAAAAAGAAACTGAGATCCTTTCCCGTGACAGGATGAAGCCAGTGCACAACTTCATTGTTCGCGAAGGAAACCTGAAAGTAACCCAAACCATTACCGGTTACCAGAAAAAAGAGCTCTACAGCCAGTCGGTATTGGAAAATTATGAGCTTGAATTACCTCCACAGATGTTTGAAACAGTCGGTATGTGGATAGAGATCGAATGGATGTTTCAAGATCACCTTAAAGAGGCAGGGTTTAATTATATGGGGGCTATACATGCTATTGAGCACGCCCTGATCGCTCTTTTTCCTCTTTTTATTATGTGTGATAGTGATGATGTGGGTGGAATATGCTATCCGGTACATGCTCAGGTAGGTAAATCAGCGATATTTATCTATGATGGCTATCCGGGAGGGATTGGCTTATCACAAAGATGTTATGACAAGATCGAAGAGCATCTTAACGCGACATTAAACCTTGTCTCACAATGCGAATGTGATTTTGGGTGTCCTTCATGCATACATTCATCAAAATGCGGCTCGGGAAACAAACCGCTTGATAAGCAGGGAGCGATAATGCTCCTAGAGCTCTTATTAGGCAAACGATCTCTTGAAAATCAAAATACGGCAACTGATCTCGACCAGGGCCTCCAGAACATGGAAAAATTCATGGAAGAAGTACCCGTGGAAATAAAACAAGAGGCCAAACGCGTTGTTTACTTTGACCTTGAAACACAACGATCAGCCGCTGAAGTTGGTGGATGGAACAATAACCATCTTATGAGGGTATCAGTAGGAGTTGCATTTGATTCGCGGCAGGATAAATTCCTCACTTTCTATGAAAACACCATTGATGATTTAATAGAACTGCTGAAAGCAGCCGATCTTGTTGTCGGTTTTAATGTGAAACGGTTTGATTATGGTGTTTTAAAAGGATATACCGACTTTGATTTTACAAAGCTTAATACGTTCGATATTTTAGAGGATATACACAAGAATCTAGGGCATCGATTAAGCCTTGACCATCTTGCTAAAAATACTCTTGGCTCAAAAAAGTCCGCAGACGGGTTAATGGCGCTCAGATGGTTTAAAGAAGGAAAAATGAAAGAGATTGCAGAGTACTGCACCAAAGACGTGGAAATCACCAGGGACCTTTTTTTGCATGGCGCCCTGAAAAAGCACGTCATTTTTCAGCGCAAAAACGGTGAAACTGTCCAACTGCCGGTTGATTGGGATATTGAAGAACTAGTAAAAAGCGAAAAAGAGCTAAAAAAGAAGTCAGTTCCAGTAAATACTACCGCAATCACAAACACCACCAATTCTCAAGCTTTTTAGGCTGGTAAAGAATCTGCCAGATGGTATACTATGAAGCAGGTTATAAGTAACACCTTAATTTTTGAAAGAGATACATATGGATATATTTTGGATTATAATTAGTTTTGTTTTTGGTGCAGCGATTGCGATTATTTTTATTAAGTTTGTTATGCGTAACACTCGCGAAGATTTGAAGTCACAGTTTGTATCCGCAACGCAAGACATGCTCAAAAACAATAATGAGCATTTTATGGCGCTTGCGAAAGAAAAGTTCGATCACGAACAGACAAAAGCAAAAACAGAACTTGATCTTAACAGGCAAAAAGTTGAGTCTTCAGTTTTACAATTATCTGATCAGTTAAAAAAATATGAATCACTTATGCGTGAATTTGAAAAAGATAGAGGTGATAAATACGGTAGCCTGGAAGAAAATTTAAGGAATACCACTGAGATAACAAATAGGTTGCAGTGTTCAACTGAAAAACTGAATACAATACTCGGGAACGTAAAGTTGAGAGGGCATTGGGGTGAAAAAATAGCCGATGATATTCTCAAATATTCAGGACTGGTTGAAGGGCTGCATTATAAGAAAAATACCGCGCAGGAAACAGTAAATACCCGTCCGGATTTCATGTTTAATCTTTCCGATGGGCATAAGGTGTATATGGATGTAAAGTTCCCGCTTTCAGCATATTTAGGATATATCAATGCGCAATCTGACGTTGAGCGTACAAATAAAAAAAATCAATTTGTATCGGATGTAAAATTACGAATAAAAGAAATAACGAAAAGAGAGTATATAAATCCCGATGAAAAGACACTTGATTATATATTGCTTTTTATTCCGAATGAGCAGGTGTATTCATTTGCAAATGAAGTTGCTCCTGGACTGATCGATGAAGCGATACAAAAAAAAGTTATACTGTGTTCGCCGTGGACGCTGTATGCAGTACTTAGAATTATCTGGCAGGCATGGGAAAATTATCATACCTCGCAAAGTGTGCAGCATGTACTGACTCTTATCCAGTCTTTTCTTGGTGAGTATGATAAGTTTTGCGATAAAATGACTGAAATGGGTGATCGGCTTGAAAAAGTGCAGAAGTCATATGGTGATCTTGTTGGGACACGTCAACGTAAGCTTGACCGAAAAATAGATAAGATCGAAGAGTATCGAAAAGGTCAACCCGACAGCAAAGATCATGAAGAAATTTCCGAAGAGACAGTCGAGCAGATGCAGGAATAGTCGATACTCCTACCGTGTTGTTTTCCGGGATGCAATTACCCTTTACCGAGTATAGGAACATACAGCATGAAAAATGTAAAATTGGAAAATGCAAAAAAAATCGTTAACACCTTACGCAAAAAAGGGTATGAAGCCTATTTTGTTGGAGGATGTGTGCGCGATCGCGTTATGAAAAAGGTGCCCAAAGACTATGATATTGCGACAGACGCAACCGCACGTGACGTAATGAAGTTGTTTCGCAAAACGATACCTGTTGGCGTGCAGTTTGGTGTTGTCGTTGTTGTAAAGGGTAAGATCCAGTACGAAGTTGCGACATTTAGAAAAGACGGTGAGTATATTGATGGAAGAAGACCGGTAAAAGTACATTTTTCTAACGCTAAAGAAGATGTTCTGAGGCGAGATTTTACCATTAACGGTCTTTTATATGATCCCGCCAAGAGGAAGACACTCGATTATGTTGGTGGTGTTAAGGATATTGAAAAGAAAGTGTTGCGGTGTATTGGTGACGCTGAAAAACGTTTTAAAGAAGATAAACTCCGTATGTTAAGAGCCGTGCGTTTCAGTGCGCGCTTTGGGTATATAATCGAAAAGAAAACGTTTGCGGCAATAAAGAAACATGCCTCGAAAATACATGAAGTTAGCACTGAAAGAATACGCGATGAACTCTCGAAGATATTTACCGATAAAAATGCTGCGCAAGGCATGGATCTTTTAGTAAAAAGTGGACTCATGAAAGAAGTTTTGCCGGAAGTATGCAAAATGCAAGGAGTCGCTCAGCCACCGAATTTTCATCCCGAGGGAGATGTATACGTACATACACGGCTGATGTTTGAATTAGGAAAAAAAATGTCCGCTACCCTTGCGTTTGCGGTGCTCTTGCATGATGTGGGTAAGCCAGACACTTATCGAGTCGCTGAAAGGATACGGTTTGACGGGCATACATGGGTTGGGGCACGCATGGCAGGCGTTATAATGAAACGCCTGAAGTTTCCTAATGATATACGCAAAGCGGTTGAAATCGCTATCTTTAACCATCTTAAGTTTATGGATGTTAAAAAGATGCGCGTGAATAAGCTCAAACGTTTTTTAAAAGAACCGACGTTTCCTATGGAGCTTGATCTGCATCGTCTTGATTGTCTTGCAAGCCATGGAATGCTCGATAACTGGCATTTTTGCAAACGGAAACTAAGAGAGTACAGCCGTACTAAAGAAGCCTTAAGACCAAAGCCGCTTGTTAATGGGAATGATCTTATCAAGCTTGGGTATGTTCCTAGTCCGAGGTTTAAAGAAATTCTTACTTTTGTAGAAGATGGTCAGCTCGAAAATACTATCAAAACAAAAAGACACGCCCTATCTTTGATAAAAAAACATTACCCGATAGAAAATAAATAATAGATCCGAAGGATCATTTTTCTACTTTCTTTAAAGAAGAAAACATCTTTTCCAGTTTGCTCGTCGGGATTTTACCCATAAGCGTTATGTTTGTGGGGCCTTCTTTTTTGTTTAGTATGGTAAGCATCCCCTTTTTCATGCGATATGTGACGCCATCTTGAGGTTGTTTGCCTTTAAGCTGTTTTAACCATTTCTTGTGATGCCCGGTCATTTTTCCCTGAAAAAGAGATATCGTTGAAAGGCCGTTTGAATACAGTACATGTAGAAATTCTTTTTTGTCGCGCTGATAAATTTGTAATTCATCCCGCTCATAACCTCTCGGGATATGTGTTGGTAAATAGATAGGTACATTGATTCTGCGAGAAGCCTGTTTTAACGTTACGTTTTCTCGTGAAGATTCAGTTATGATTGATTTTGCTCCTTCATCAATAGGCACGGTAAATGTATCTTTCTTGAATGTCGGTGCATAGTTTATTTTTGTAAAAGTAAATATTGATAAAGGTTTTGAACGCCCCCATGTTTTATAAAACTCGTCTGATCGTAAAGTAAGATAATGTTTTTTATCTATCCACAATTTTCTCCACAGAGGACTGCGTGACTTTGGCGTAACTGAAATAACGTAACAAGGTCTGCCCGCGACATTTTCTGTTCCAATATATCGCAATGAAAAGTTCTTTAGGAGAAGGTTTAGGTTTCGTATCTGGAAATTCTTGAAGATGCGATGAAACTTGAAATGTTTTCTATGATGCGGCCTGTCGTCTTTAATGCGCCAGAAATTATCGCCTATTTTTATGCATTCTTTACCGTTCATTTCCGGCGGATCAATAAAGGTGAAACGTAACTTATCGGGATGCTCACGCAAAATATCGAGTGTTACTGAAAAAGGAAGACCTTTAATATGCTGAGTGACAACCTTTGTCCCGGAATAATCCAGCTGTGATTCCTGTGCCATCATTTTTTTTATGACGCTTTGAGGATCAACATCTGTTTTTTGTGCGCACGAGGACACACATACGCATAACCCGATAACACTCATACAGACTAGTATTCTTTTCATGATCCTTACCTTCAGTTATACACCGTTTTCGGTGGTAATACTTAATGTTTCAAATTCTCCGTGAAATGTTGCGGAATTGTCCGGAAGATTATGTTCACGGATATAAAATGCTATTTCCTGTGTTGTTCTAAACTGCACATCAATAACGGTATCTTTACTTGCAAGCATGCCGCGAGATAATAATACGCCAGAGACAATGAGAATAAGTGCACAGGACGCAACCGGGACGGCATATGGTTGGGAGATGGTTTTAAAATGATTCCACAATACAGCAAGTGACGAGGCTTGCTCTTCCTCCATTATCTTTTCATGTATCGATGTCCACATATCAGGTGTTTCAAGCTTTGGCAGTTCTTTTAAAAGAGCGATATTTTGCGTAATGTTTTGGTGGTGCTTGGCACATTTTGAACACTCATCGATATGTCTATCAATATCCTGAGAAACTGATTCGGTGAGCGTGCCATCAATATAATCATACATTAGTTTTTTTATTTTTCCGCAGCGCATAATTATCTCCCAACCTCTGAATCTTTTTCTAGTACTTCTTTAAGTTTTATATGAGCTCTGTTTAAACGAGATTTCACTGTTCCTTCAGAACACTTTAATACGGTTGCTATTTCACTATAGGGTAAATCTTCGATATAACGAAGAATTAGTATTGCCCTTAATTTTGGTGATAGTCTTTGCAGCGCCTCATGCGTGCTTGCGGCATTTTCATCCTGTATGACATTCTCATCTGCACGCTTTACCTGATGTTCTTTATGCAGCTCTTTAAAATCGTTTGTTGCCTGAAAATCAGGATGATCCATTGATGTAAGAGTGTAACGTTTATATTTACGAACCCTATCAATGCCTGCGTTAACTGAAAGCCGATATATCCACGTTGATAAAGATGATCGAAACTCAAACATTTTTATCTTCTTAAAGATATTAATAAAAATGTCCTGTGTAAGATCCATCGCCTCATCGTAATTATTAGTGAAGCGAAACGCTGTTGAAAATACTTTAGTTTTAAAATGTTGATATATCATGTGAAACGCCCCCTTATCGCCTTCCTGACACTTTCTGATAGTTGCTTCATCTATCTGTGGGAGTTCTTCAGAGTGTTCTTCTACCATAATATGATATACCTCCCGCTCTCAATAATTATGACGAGCGGTGTCTGTAAATGTTCCGTAACAAATGGCACAGGAAATGGTTACGATTTTTCCTGTTTATACCCACTACTTTACTACGCAAGCGCTGGGCAAAATGTTCCACTCTCCCAACTATTTTTATCTTGATTTAAACTAAAAGTTTAGTAACATTTATGTTTATTTTAGTTGGTATCAGATATTTATCAAAACAGAGTATACATAAAAAGATATGAGTGTGAAAGAAAAACAACACTCTTTTTATATCGTAAAACTTTGAAACGGGAAGTATGTCTTTGTGAATATATTTTTTAATTCGAAGAATGAGATTGCTCAGCATGTCGTGCGCAACCAGACCGGATTAGAATTCGTGTTTTATCGTTCTCATGGAGCTCTGCGCCGTATTGGCTTTAAAGATATAATGGCAAACCTTTATGTAGGACATCCCCTTGAAGGCAGTATATCAAATCTGTATATCCGCTTGATCGAACGTGATGGTCTTCGTTATGCCCCTTTGATCGGGCCTGAAAGTAAAAGCGTTTTTAGCATGACTGACACTTCAGTGTCCTGGAAAGGCGAGGTGTTTGGCCTCTCATATGTTCTCCTTTTCACATTAAGTTCTGATAGTGATAGTTGGTTTTATACTGTTACCGCGACAAATACCACGCAAGATGAAAAACACTGCGATATCGTCTATATCCAGGATAAAGGTCTTACCAATGAAGCTACGGTAAGGATTAACGAAAACTATACCAGTCAGTATATTGATCAAAAATCGTTTCATGTCGATCATTTTGGATATGTTATTGCCAGTAGACAGAATCACCCGTTTGGTGATAGGTGTCCATGGATGATTGAAGGGTGCCTTGACGGAGCAAGTGGTTACCTTACAGATGGGGTACAGTTTTATGGCCTCAGTTATAAAAAAGATAATATTCCGATGGCTTTAGAACAAAGAGACTGGGGAAACGTCGTTTTGCAAGATGAGTTTTCTCTTACTGGTTTAAAAAGCGATATCTATATTTTGGCATCAGGGGATACGTGTACGGCGAGATATTTTGGATATATAAAAGAAAATCATACGAAAGCGACCTGCGAAAAAGATTTGAGTATACTTGATCATGTCGAGTCCTGGTACGAGAAATCTTTGACTGATCAAAGTGCAGAAGTTGTTGATTGGCGAACACCACAGACATGTTTTTATAACAATATTTCATTTTTTAAAACAAATGCACTTACGGATCAAGAGCTCATCGATTACTTCGGCAGTGCGCGGAGTCATGTTGAAACCGCACAGGGTACGTTGTATTCATTTTTTACTGACGCGTCACATGTTGTTTGCCAGGAAAAAGATCTTATTTCGCCCCGGACTCATGGATATATTATCCGCTCAGGAAAAGAGTTAGCAGGAGATCTTGATGTTCTTTCATTCTCGCATTTTATTTATGGCGGATTTATTATGCGTCTCTCCGTTGGAAACACATCTTTTGAAGAGTTTATGTCGCATCACCGCGGAATGTTAAATATGTTAAAGTCCAGCGGTCAGCGTATTTTTATAAAGAATCAAAATGGTTCATACGAAATGCTTGGTCTTCCATCGACATATGAAATGGGTGTTACTCATGCTCGGTGGATATATAAGGGCAGCGAGCGCACAATCGAAGTGAAGGTATGGTCTGATAATGATTGTTCTCGGGCATATATGGAGCTGGCCATAGTCAAAGGAGAAAAAGCATCGTTTCTTGTATCGCATGAACTTGCTCTCGGCGGTACTGAGTTTGATGAAAGGGGTCATATACTCTTTGATTCTGAAAAAGGTTGTGTAACGGTTCAGCCGGACGAAAATAGTTTTCTTGGTAAAAGACGTCCCGAATGCACATTTTTTGTGGCATATGAAAAAGATGCAGTGGAGGTGTGCGGCACGGACAATCTCTTAGGTGATGGCGCTGCCGGGCAGAATTTACCGTATATTGTTTTGAAAACGCAGGAAATTGAACGGTTGCGCGTGGCAATAGGTGGTAGTGCCCGCTCACAAAGTCAGGCTCAGGAACTTTGCACGCATAGTGATTTTGCTGATCGCTCATATGAGAGCGATATATCCGGAGCGATACATCACTGGAAAAATATTTTACGCAATATTCGCATATCTCTTCCTGAGGGAACGGGAAAAGATTGTCGTGATGTTGCTAAGATGAGCGATATTTTGTATTGGTATCTTCATAATGCCAATGTACATTTTACCATAGCGTTCGGCCTTGAACAGTTTAAGGGCGGGGCATGGGGAACTCGGGATGTTTTGCAAGGACCTATCGAGGCATTATTACCTCTTAAGCAATACGCGCCCATACGCGAGATGATTTTAACGGTAATTAAGACACAGTTTATTGAAACAGGTAATTGGCCCCAGTGGTTTATGCTTGGGGCATATAAAGATATACAACATCCTGAAAGTCATGGCGACATTATTGTGTGGCCGTTTAAGGCAATAACAGAATATGTCGAAGCAACAAATGATTTTTCTATCCTTGAGGAAAAGATTCCCTATACCGTGCAGGATGATCCACAAAAAGGATATACTGAACAAAAAGAAACCGTGTATGAACACTTGGCACGAGCTGTCGAGTATATAAAAACTCAATGTGTTCCGGGAACACATCTATCTATTTATGACGGTGGTGATTGGGATGATACGCTAAGACCTGCAAATAAAGATTTGCGCGAACGCATGGTGAGCGGGTGGACAATTTTAATTACTTATCAGTACCTCAAGGCATACAGCGCTATACTTTCGAAAGTTGGCAAATTAGACGAGAGTAAAGAGCTCGATGATTTGGTTGGTAAGATTAAAGAGGATTATTGTAGGTACGTTATAAAAGATGGTGTTTGCGCAGGTTTTATCTATATCGGTAACGCAGGCGAGGTAGATTATATCATTCACCCGTCAGATGAAAGAACAAATATGCATTATCGACTCCTCCCGATGATACGAGGAATAATCAGTGAGTTTTTTACCCCCGAAGAAATGGTGCGGTACTATACTATTATTAAAGAATACCTTGATTGTCCGGACGGTGCACGTCTTATGGATAAAGCGGTACCCTACAGCGGCGGTCCTAACAGATGGTTCAGGCGCGCTGAGATGTGTGCAAATTTCGGGAGAGAAATCGGTCTTATGTACGCACATGCACATATTCGGTATATGGAGGCTCTTGCAAAGATGGGTAAGGCAGAGGAGCTTTTTGATTCCACTATGAAGATTATCCCGATTACCATTACTGATAATGTGCAAAATGCCGTTACCCGACAAGCAAACGCATATTTTAGCAGTTCAGACGGTGATTTTAAGACACGTTATGAAGTTGATTATGCTTCTTTGCGAGAAGGAACAGTTCCGGTTAAGGGTGGGTGGCGGATATATTCAAGCGGTCCTGGACTCTTTATTAACCATATAATAAATAATATTCTTGGGGTAAAATCGTCTTTTGGCGATCTTGTTATTGATCCTGTTATCCCTTCACGGTTTGACGCCCTTCAGTATGAGTGTGATTATGCTCCGGAGATTAAAGTGCTATATATATTCCGTACGGCAAAGAAGTATAGCTATGGCGTGAGCAGTGTGTGTATTAACGGTAAAAGGGTTGAAACAGTCCCATTAGTAAACCCGTATCGAATGGGTGGGGTACGTATTCCATTAAATGTAGTTGAAGAATGTTTAGAAAAAGGCAATAATACTGTCGAAATCGTTTTATCAACATAGAGGATTTTCTTCTTTATAAGTAACATAGGAGTTTTTACGCAATAGGTTGTAAATATATTGTATTTTGTCTTACAGCTTAAAGCTTACAGCTTATAGCTTAAAATGGGAGCTTTTATGTATAAAATAGCTATTGAAAAGCCAACACAGGAAAAGCTTGATGCATTAGGCGTGTTTGACTGGGGTATATGGGAAAAAGAGAAAAGCATCTTTGATTGGTCTTATGATAGTGATGAAACATGCTATATTCTTGAAGGGAAAGCTCGTGTTAAGACTGAATGGGAAGAAGTAACATTCGAAAAAGGTGATCTTGTAAAGTTTCCGAAAGGACTTTCCTGTACGTGGATAAAGGGGTTGCGAAGTAATGATATGACAAACTTGGCTGAGCCGATTTTGGAGCGAAACAAGGAACGAAGAGTGCCGCGTATCCCTTGCGATACGCAAGCGATGAGTGACGCAGTTGCAGCCCAAAAGCGGCCAGCCCCTTCGGGGAGGCACATCTTTGGCCGTCTGTTTCGTTGCTCCTCCTTGACGTACCGCATAGGGTACGCCAGCGTTGTCGCGCCTTGCATACGGCTCAAATATGAGCCTCCAAGTTTGACATATCATTACTTCGCAACCCCCGGAACCTATAAAGAAACACTATTTGTTTGAATAAGGGGTAAGTATATGCGCGCGGCTGTTTACTACAACAATAAAGATATACGGATTGAGGAAAAACCTATTCCAGAAATCGGTCCAGACGAAATACTCATGAAGATCGAAGCATGCGGGATATGTGGCTCAGATGTAATGGAATGGTATCGGATTAAAAAAGCCCCGCTTGTTTTGGGCCATGAAGTAAGTGGTACAGTGCACAAAAAAGGTGCTCATATTTCCCAGTATGCCCAGGGGCAGAGGATCGTTGCGGCTCACCACGTACCGTGCAATACATGCAAGTATTGCATCAGTGGCAATCATACGGTATGCGATACTCTGAGAAGTACAAATTTTGATCCGGGAGGATTTACAGAATATGTGCGGCTTCCTGCGATCAATGTCGACAGGGGGGTGTTTCCTATTGCAGATAGTGTGACGTTTGAAGATGCAACATTTGTTGAACCGCTTGCATGCGTGTATCGCGGTCAGAAAAAAGCACAGATAAAACCAGGGCAGAGTGTTCTTATCTTTGGTGGGGGAATATCAGGCCTGTTACATGTAAAATGTGCACGAGCGCTTGGTGCCGGCCGTATTGTCGTCATTGATGTTCTGGAGAATCGGTTGAAGGCAGCGTTGGAATATGGTGCAGATTATGCGTATCATGCCAGCGAGTATTCTCCGGAAAAGTTTCGAGAAATCAATAATGGGTATTTGGCTGACAATGTTATAGTATGCACAAGTGCAACAAGTGCGTTTGAAGCAGGGTTTGCTTCTTTAGAACGCGGTGCGACAATGCTTATATTTGCACCGACTCAGCATGGACTTACGATGCCGCTTTCACTAAATGATATATTCTGGAAAAATGATGCTACGGTAACGACAACCTATGCAGGGAGTCCCGAAGATCATGTTATAGCACATGAACTTATTCGTTCAGGAAGAATTGTTGTTTCAGACATGATCTCTCATTCATTAGGGCTCAGGGATACGGTAAAAGGCTTTCATCTGGTGAGTGAAGGAAAAGCATCGATAAAAGTAATAATTAAACCACAAGAATAATGAAGGACGAAGGACGAAGGACGAGGGACGAAAAAGATATTGTTTTTCTTCCTAGCGAAGCGATCGTCTATCATCTTTCGTCAATCGTTTTACGAAGGAGGTTGGTATGGATTGGGGAATGAAAAACAGACTGGCACACATATTTCAACCAGCATCTGGTAACACCGTTATGCTTGCAGCTGATCACGGGTATTTTCTTGGCGCGGTAAGTAGATTAGAGCATGTGGGTGATACCATTACGCCGCTTATTCCGTATGCTGATGCGCTAATGATTACCAGAGGAGCAATAAGAACATCAATTGATCCATTAAATGCTAAGCCGATTGTTTTGAGGGTGTCCGGTGGAAATAGTATTGCCGGTGAAGATCTTTCAAATGAAAAAATCACAACATCAATTAAAGACGCTGTGAGGCTTAATGTTTCTGCAATTGCTCTTTCAATCTACGTTGGGGCTAAGTATGAACATCAAACATTGTTGGGGCTATCCGAGCTTGTAAACCAAGGACAAGAGTATGGCATACCGGTTCTTGCCGTTACTGCAGTCGGTAAAGAGCTTGAAAAAAGAGACGCGCGGTTTCTTTCACTGAGTTGTAGAATTGCAGCAGAACTCGGGGCACATTTTGTGAAGACGTATTACTGCGAAAATTTTGAGAAGGTGATCAATACCTGTCCGGTGCCTGTTGTTATTGCCGGCGGCCCAAAACTAAAAACGGATGTGGATGCGTTGAAATTGGCGCATGACGCTATAGGTCTTGGCGCTAAAGGTGTTGATATGGGACGAAACATATGGCAATCAAAATATCCTGTTCCCATGATAAAAGCCATTAAGAGTATCGTGCATGAGAAAGCATCGGTCAAAGATGCTGAAGAATTGTTCAATGAAGAAAAATGTAAAGTTGATAAAGCATGTGAGTCGAATTAAACCTCGTCCAATTACGGTAAAAAATGCCTGACTCAAAACTGAGCAATAATAAAATATATGATTATATAAAGCTCTGGCTAAAAGGGTGCTGTATCGGGATAGCGAACATTATTCCCGGTGTTTCCGGCGGTACCGTTGCTTTTGTATTTGGAATATATGAAGATTTAGTTAAAGCAATAAAATCGTTTGACATAACTTGTCTGAAACTTCTTTTTACATTCAAGATAAAGGCGTTATTTAACCATATTCCTTGGCGTTTTCTTGCTGTAGTGTTTTTTGGTGTATTTACAGCTATTCTCAGTGTGTCTCGGGGTTTGAGCTGGTTGTTGCAAAACAAGCCGGTGTTGGTGTATGCATTTTTTTTCGGTCTCATACTTGCGACGGGGCCAGTTATTGCTAAAAGAGTTAGGAAGTGGAATGTGCCGACAGGGATAGCATTGCTTCTAGCAACTGTTGGCACATTTTTCTTTGTTGGCCTTGTTCCGGTCACTACTCCTGATACTTTATGGTTTTTATTTTTAAGTGGTATGATAGCTGCAGTAAGTATGATTCTACCCGGTTTATCAGGGGCCTTCATGCTTGTTCTTATAGGTAAATATCAGTATATTCTCGATGCAATTAATGACGGTGATATTGTTAGTCTGGGAGTTGTTGCCTTTGGCTGTGCGGTTGGGGTATTGGTCTTTGTGCGGGGTATTCATTGGTTATTAACACATAAACACGATGTTACCGTAGCGTTTCTTACGGGACTCGTACTGGGTTCGTTAAGAAAAATATGGCCGTGGAAAGTTACCTTAGAGTCAATAACGAGCAGTAAGGGTAAAATTATACCTATCGAACAGGTTAATATTTTACCTCCCCAGATTAATGCCGAAACTATTTATGCCGTTATCTTGTGTGCGATAGGTTTTTATGTAGCGATAAAGTTGAGTACGCCTACCCCAAAACAGATTACTGAAGAATAATTCATTTGTTAACGGTTTTTTTCTTTTTTGCAAGTCCATAATCGATGATTTTTAATATGAATGTGTCAAAATTCATACCAGCTTTTTCTGCTGCATTTGCGAGATCTTCCCCTTCTGCTATCCAAGGATTAGGATTTGCTTCCAAGACGTATATTTGTCCATCATGAGCCGACATGCGCACATCTATTCTACCGTAGTTTTGTATCCCGAGTACTTTATATGTTTTTATGCATGTATCGTGAATCTTTCGCGTTTCTTCAGGGGTAAGATTGTTCGGGAAGACTGACTGGATATTCATCTTTTCTCTATAGTCAACATTCCATTTTACACGAAAGCTCGCGATTTTGGGTTTTCCGTCAGGAATGCCTGAAAGATCGAGCTCAACAATAGGTAGCACCTGCACATTTTTATTTCCTAAGATGCCAACGTAAAATTCGCGGCCATCAATAAATGTTTCCACAACAGCACCTTGTTCGCGGTTGGTATAAAGAAATTTAACTCGTTCGGTAAGTGCATCCAAGTTTTTAACCACAGAACAATCATGGATACCAATAGAAGAATCTTCTTCGAGCGGTTTTACTATGAGTGGAAAAGCGAGTGATTCGGGTATAGAGATCCGTGATCCGAGAGGGAACGTTACAAAATCAGGAGTTTTAATACCGTGGTAAGAAAGGATCTTTTTTTGAATACCCTTATTACAGTTAATGGAAATAGCAAACATATTAGAGCCCGTATACGGGACGCGTAGCATTTCAAGTATAGCGATAATATGTGGTTCCATAGCGTTGTTTCCGCCAAAGCATTCGGCAAGCATCATAACGAGGTCTGGTTTGGTAGACTCAATCTTATCAATAAGGTTTTTTATAGAATGATCAATAGCGAATGTTTCGAATGGGTATCCAAGGCGAGTGAGAGCGTCACGGACATCCTCTTCAACGTGAAGATTGTAGATTTCCTGATTTTCTTCAGGTGGTTTCTGTTTTGGTCTTTCATCATGAAGTATTAGTATGCGATTTTTACTCATAACACCCTAAAATTTATGTGTGTGATAATAGTTCATAACGAGTGCAGTCGCAAAAACAGCGATCTCGTTTCGTATGGTATTTTCCGATTGCAATGGATATGTCAGTTTTAGTTTACGCGTACGCACAATGAAATGTTTAAATAACGGTTTAATGACATATTTGTTTTCACCTGTCCAGTGTGAGATAATATCTGTGAGTTGTTTTTGGTTGTTTCTCAAAAAATGAACAGCCGATCCCGTATGTTTTTTTGTTTCTGATCCTGAAAATATTTCTTTTAAATCGATGTCAAATCTATCAGGGAATTCATCTTCATATTCTTTGATCTTCTTTTTGAAAAAATCGCGCAGTGTGATGTGGAGGTCGTGCACCATGATTTCTTTACTGAGATCCGGGTATACTAAAGGTGGAAGATCTTTAATTGTCGGAATTACGCGGTCAACATACTCAAGTTTTTTCAATGCGCCCCAACCTTTATATTCTTCTTGCCAGTTAACTTTTGGGGTTAACCATACCGCAAAAGTTTCAGCAAAATCATCATCCGGGTGTTTTTGTGCGTACCAGTTGGTGAGATGTTTTACAAATTTCTTGCTGAACGGGTTTGGTCTATATTCTTCTTTATACGGCAGGTAGAAGTTACCAAATGTCTTTTTCCATTCGGGTGTATTGTAAAGTTTGTATGCATAATTGAGCGCGTGACCCATTTCATGGCGAAGTATTTGTGATATCTCCTCGTCATCGTTATTTTCTATTTCCTTCAAGGCTTTAACCTCTAAGCGAGATAGTTTCTTGTCAACAAGGTAAAACGGGATTGCGATAGCGGGTATTTCATTTGGACAACCCCATTCATCAGCAAGATAAAATGGGGGGATAAACTTGATCCCTTTTGAAGCGGTTTCATTAAGTAACTTCTTTATAAAGGGTTCAATTGTTGATCCTTCGATTTTCAGTTGTAAGTCAGATATGCGCAGCGCTAATAGTGATTGTTCCTCTTCTTTTGAAAGAAACTCAGAAAGTGGATCAACTTCCTGTAGTGGTGTAAAATGTTCATGTGTGGCTTGTGTATTCATATCATCTGTATAATACCACGGACAGTGAGTAAATGTCATATTTATTGCGTTTTAATCATAGGGTAAAAAAGAATAAAAAGGTTTTGCAAAATCAATGCTTTCTGCTACTATATAGATTGAAAGTACGTATGTATGCCGCGAGAGGCATAGCAAACATTTACCATATAACTAAAGAAAGGGGGATTTCATGGCAAAAAAACCTAATGCCGCTTTTATGAAACCGCTACAACCTGATGATGCATTAGCAGAGATTGTTGGTTCAAAGCCTCTTCCAAGAACAGAGGTAACAAAAGCTTTGTGGGTTTATATTAAGGAAAATAAACTTCAGGATGACAAGAATAGAAGAAACATCAATGCAGACGATAAGCTTTTAAAAGTTTTTGATGGCAAGAAGCAAGTAAATATGTTTGAAATGACAAAATTGGTTGCAGGACACCTAAAAAAGTAAGACATCTCTTGAGTTGTAAGAAAAAAGGGGAAGCATTTTTAATATGCTTCCCCTTTTTTTATCTGTTGAGGTTTGTGCTGTCGCTAATACCTTTTACACCAGGAACGCTTGCTGCTGCATCTCGTATTGTCTGTTGATCCATGACATTGCCAACCGTCCCATAGAGCGATACATATCCATTTTGTACCAGGACCGTGATGTTGTCAGCACGTCCGCGTAAAGGTGCTCGCCGTATGGCGTCTTCGACGTGCATTTTTATTTCTCTATCCGAGTAACCAGCGCGTATATTTTTATTAAGCGAATGCTCCATGTTCATTAAGTCACGATTATAGTTTTTTTCCGATTCCAATTCAATTTTTTCTAAATACGTCGGAAAATCTTTATCACCGATAGATTCATCAGGATATACCGTGTTTGATAGACCTGCTTGTGTCCTTTCTTTCATAGTGCCTAAGGTACTAATGTCATCTTTTGTCAGGGGTTTCACTTCCAAGTTGTTTTGAACATCTTTAATTCCTTTTATTTCGAGTGCAATTTTTTCCGCACGTTCTTTATCTTCTTCAGAAAGAGCTCGACCACTCAGGATGGCTTTTCCATCAATTACTTTAATTTTAAAGAAAAGGTCGTTTACATCGTAGTCGCCGGAAATAGTGTTTACGAGCCGTTGTGTAAGCTTTTTATCTTGTAGCTCGTCAGCGTGTAAAGATTGTCCACACACAAACAATACAGCAAGAACAGAAACGATCCTAAGTATATAAGTCATAAAAAACTCCTCATTTTTAAGCTATAAGCTGTAAGCTTTAAGTAATAAGACAACATCAAGGATATTATTGCCTTTTTTCGAACATTCTTCAATTATTTAATAAAATTATGTTGGCAGAGCAGGTGGGGAGCTTTATAATGAAGCTATGTATCTTTCATTTTACAATTTTAAGGAAAATCCTTTCAATTTAACACCTGATACGCATTTTTTGTATCTTTCCAAACATCACCAGATGGCAATGCGCAGTCTTCTCTACGGCATTAATGAGCGAAAAGGCTTTATATTGCTTACCGGTGAGGTCGGTGCCGGAAAGACGACCTTGTGTCGAGCGCTTCTCAAGGAACTGAACGAGAAAATAAATGTTGCTGTTGTCTTTAATCCCTATTTATCAGAAACGGGACTATTGAAGACAATAATAGACGATTTTTCTATTGAAACAAATGCAAAAACAAGAGCAGATCTCTTAAATGTTTTGGGTGATTTTCTTATTTCTCAGAGAAAACAGAATAAAAATGTTGTCTTGATGATCGATGAGTGCCAGAACTTGCGGTTACCCGTTATTGAGCAAATCAGAATGATCTCGAATCTTGAGACGGAAAAAGATAAACTGATCCAGATTATCTTGGTTGGCCAGCCGGAATTTAGACAAAAAATCACATCTCCTAAATTGCTACAGTTAAATCAGCGAATAAGTGTGCGCTATCATATACCTCCACTGAATGTAGAAGAAACAAAATTATATATTACCCACAGAATACGAGTTGCCGGAGGGCATGAAGTTGTGTTTACCGATAGAGCACTTTCGGTTATTTATGAATATTCTAAAGGTGTTCCACGCATGATAAATGTTTTAAGCGATTATGCACTTATGGCCGGATTTTTAGAAGAGACGAAAGAAATATCCGAGAAAATTGTTTTAAGGGCTATTCATGAAATGAGTGGAGCTGAAAATGAACAGAGCACGGATTCTTCCGTGGAGAATGATCGAATCGAAGAACCAACCGCTATGACTGTTTAAGTGTCTGTGAAGAATGCCGGGAGAAGTAGTGAATGAGTCTTATCTATGAAGCATTGACGAAAGCAGAAAAAGACGTACGCGAAACTCAAAACAAGGAACCCTCAGTAGATAAGCCCATTGTGCTGCCTGTACAGAAAAAGAAACCGAGAATATTTCTTTTTGTGATTGTTTTCGTTGTAGCAGGGTGCGTTGCAGGCGCATATTATTTCCATGATAATACCCGTTCAGTTGATGTCTTAACAAGTCTTGCCCGAAAAGTCAAACCGATCATTGCAGATGTGCAGCAAACTATACCATTACCTACACAAAATGACAAAAACCCCCAGTCTTTAGATATACAAGTTGAAGAAATTGGCATCACCAAAAAGCAGATTCCCGTTGAAGCACCCGCAGATGAGATGGCCATTCACGTTGAGGTGCTTGCTCAGGAAGATAATGCTCTTCCAGCGCTAGAACTTTCAGGTATTATATGGGATGAAAGTTCATCTCTTGCCATTATAAACGGCAAAATATTATCCGTAGGTGATACAGTCAGTGAAGACGTTACCATTAAGGAAATTAACAAATCTTCAGTAACAATACTTTTTCAAGATCAAGAATATGTTTTGGTGAGGGAGTAAAGTTTATTGTTCCATGCCTATTGCTTCTTCGTATTCTTCGAGTGTTATCGGGATATCTTGAGCGCCTTTAGGTGCCTTTAGCAGAAAACATATACCGGCGATGGCTGCAAACAGCCCACCAATAAAGGTAACTATTTCTACTCCTACATACCGTGCGACAATACCTGAAAGAAGGCTGCCGATTGGCATTATGCCCACTATGGTTGTTGCGTAAATCGACATTAATCTTCCGCGGAGTTTGTCGGGTACATGAAGCTGTAAAAGTAGATTGCTCGAGACAAGACCTGCAAGCATACAAAAACCAATTGAGAAGATAAAAATGCACGACACAATAAAGTGTGTTGCATACGCAAAAAGCATCATGCTTACACCGAAACCGGAGATAGAAATCCCTATCAATGTTGCCAACCCTCGAACACCTTTTTTACCGCCAAGAAAAATTCCACCTAAAAAGGCGCCTATACCCGATACGCCCATCAGTATTCCTAATCCTTCTGCTCCACGGTGTAAAATGTCATTGGCGTAAATAGGCATAAATGTCAGATACGGTGTGCCGCAAAAAACCGAGACGGAAAGAAGTATAAGTACCCACCGCGTGTGTGGTGTGCCAAAGGCATAACGTAATCCTTCAAGAAGTGACTCAAAGTGTGTTGTTGCGTGTTTTACGGTTTTTTTCTTTTTCGTACGTATTTTTATAAGGGCAATTACGACAAAAAGATATGTTATGCCGTTTATTAAAAAACAATAACCTTCGCTTGAAAAGGCGATCAATATTCCCGCTAAAGATGGACCAATAATACGCCCGGCATTAAAGAGAGATGAATTAAGGGCAATTGCGCTTGGGAGAGACGATTGAGGGACAATTTCAACAATAAATGACTGTCGAGCAGGCATATCAAAGGCGTGGATCGCGCCGAGGAGGCCGGCAAATAAGAATATGTATGGAAGGGTAATATGGCCAGACAGTATAAAATACGCAAATATGAATGCTTGTACCATTTCCAACACTTGTGTTATGAGAACAAGCTTGTGTCGGTTATGCCTGTCAGCAATGACGCCGCCCAATGTGCCGAGAATAAATGAGGGAATAAGGGTGATAAAGGTAGTAAAACCCATAAGAAAAGGTGAATGTGTCATGCGATACACAAGCCAAGACAACGCAGTTGTCTGCATCCATGTTCCAATAAGAGACACTGCTTGGCCGCCAAAATACAGCTGAAAGTTTTTATATTGAAGCGCTCTAAACGCTGATGCCCATTTTAAGTTCATTATCGTTCTATACGTTCTGAGATATATGTGAGTGCTTCTTGAGAGTTATTTGCGACATAATACAACTGGCGGTCTCCTTCATGCATAAAATTTTCTTTATAACAGCGGTTGAGGTGTTTGAGAAGATCATGATAAAAATTATTTGTGTTAATAATAGCAATAGGTTTTGAGTGACAGTGCAACTGTCTTAAAGTAATGATCTCGGCTATTTCTTCAAGAGTGCCGATGCCGCCTGGAAGCGCAATAAAAGCATGTGCTTTTTGTTCCATGAGTTCTTTTCTGTCACGCAGATTATGTGTTTCGATCATTTCTTCAGCATGTTCGTACATGATCCCTTTTTTTGCAAGATGCTTGGGGATGATACCGGTAATTTTGCCGTTATGTTTTTGTGTTGTCTGGCCAAGAACACCCATAAGCCCGATACTTCCACCCCCATATATTAATCGATACCCTGCCCCTGCAAGGAGTTTTCCTAAACGGGCGGCTTCGGTATAATAAATGTCGGGCAAAGCATCACTTGATGAACAGTAAACACAAATTGATTTCATAATAGTTGGAGTATATCACAACCCCAAAATGTTTATGTAATAAAATAATGGAGAGAACATTATGGGTTAATAAAGAGTCTTTATATTAGAAAAGTGTTTATGGTATACTATCGCAATAATAATATGGAGTGTGCATGAATATTAAAAGGTCATTACAGTACTTTTATTTAAAAATATTGCGAATACACGATACGCCGCATCGAATAGCACTCGGCATATTTAGCGGCATATTTAGCGGTGTATTACCTGGTGCGGGCCCTATCTTCTCGCTCATACTTGCGTTTATACTCAGAGCTAATAAAGCAGCAGCACTTTTAGGGTGTATCGTAGTTAATACATGGATTAGTTTGGTTGTGTTGATTCCTGCTATGAAAATAGGCTCAGCGATTTGCGGTATTGGTTTTCAAGAGCTTAAAAAGAATGTAAATGGTCTTAGGGAAAATTTTAGTTTTTCTGATCTTATGCAAGAAAGTTTTTTTAATGTACTGCTTCCCTTGATGCTCGGGTTATGTATAGTGTCTGCAATTATTGGCATTGGCGCATATATTGTAAGTTATGGCGCAATAACTAACTTTAGAAAAATGAAAGAGAAAAGAAAGCGGAAGAAAATGCAAAAGAACAATGCGCAGCATGTTCCGCTCGAGGATAAATTGGTATGATGTTATCCGAGAATAAAAAAGGAATGTACCTTATGAGAATATTAAAAATAACAAGGCTTTTTAATGGAACCGTGAAGCTTATCGCGGTAGTTGTTACCAGTGGTATCATTTTTATTTCGCAAGGACGTGCAGCCGAGACACATATTGTATTGCTTACCACTGCTGATATGGAAAGTCAGCTAGAACCATTTGTTGTGAAAAAAAAGACAGGTGATACAGAAAAAATATGTACTGTAGGAGGACTCAATAGAATAGCTCAAGCTGTTGATGTAATCAGAAAAGAAAACCCAAATCGTGTTCTTCTCGTTTCTTCGGGTGATGACCTGATGGGTAAATACTATAATTTATTTCACGGTGAGGTTACCTACGGCGTCATGAATGCCTTGCAGTATAGTGTTGTTACACCTGGTAATCATGAGTTTGATTATGGAATAGGAAAATATGTTAAGGCTGTCAAAGAGGCTCAGTTCCCCATTATTGTTACCAATATGGATTTTAGAGGGACAACACTTTTTGAAAAGATCAAAAAGTATTGGGTAACAGAAATTGATGGTGTGCGCATAGGTTTTATTGGCCTCATGACGCCTGATGTGAGGCAAATTACAACCATAGAAGATCCGATAAAGGTTGATATTAACATTTTTGACGTTGCAGACGAATATGCGGGGTATCTTATTCATGTTGAGAACGTTAATATAATTGTTGCTCTTACGCATATTGGCTTTGATCTTGATCTTGAATTAGCACGCCGAGTGTCAGGAATTGATGTTATATGCGGCGGGCATTCGCATACGTTGCTTCCAACTGATAAAGAAGTGGTTGTCAATAAAAGTGTTCACGATAAGACCATTATTGTTGAGTCTGGCGAAAAATCACGTGTTTTAGGGAGACTCGATCTTTTTATTGATAATGGAAAAATTGTGCGCCACTCATGGCGTGTTATAGATATGGATAGTACATACTCAGGAGACGACGCTGTTGAAACAATCACAAAACGTTTCAAGGATAAGGTCCCTCAGGATTTTACAGTTGGAAAAACAATGTGTGATTTAGATGCGCGACGTAAAGTGATTCGATCGCAAGAATCAAATTTAGGAAACTTCGTTGCTGACATAATGAGGAAACGTTTTAAAGCTGATATTGCATTGATAAATGGCGGGGCTTTACGAGGTGATAAGGTGTATCTAAAGGGAACGATGTTTAATGATACGATGCTTGAATTCTTCCCTTTTAACAATACTGTAGTGAATATTAAGCTCAGTGGCGCAGAAATAAAGGATATATTAGAGTTAGGTGTATCTGAAGTCGAAAGATATAATGGCAGATTTTTGCATCCTTCAGGATTGAAGTATACCTATAATCCAGGCAATGAGCCACTAAGGTTAACTATTGATAATGAAGGCAATGCTGTTGGTATAAAGAGTAACGGTAAAAGGGTTAGTAATGTGTTGTGTAAAAACAAAAAGAACATATATGTCCCGCTAAAAAATAATAAGCTTTATGATGTTGTTGTGGGGTCTTATATGGCTGGTGGCGGGGATAGTTATTATATGCTTAAAAACAAGTCTGCCATAAAAACATATGTTGACCTAAGAACCGTCTTGCAGCAGCACATTAATGAAAAGAAAAACATTAATCCAAAGCTAGATGGCAGGATAACAATAACGCATGAATAACAAAGGGTTAGTCATATTACTTGGTCGCAACCCATAGCGTGAATGAGTGAAAAAGAAAATAGACATTGTATTTGAGGACGATTTTATTGTTGTTGCAAACAAACCTTCCGGGCTTTTGGTTGTTCCAACGCCTAAGGGTGAGAAAGAAACGCTCACAAACTTTCTTAATGAGCAAAAGAGCCGTGCTCGCACCCAAACAAAACTCTACCCGTGTCATAGGCTTGATCGTGATACATCAGGCATTATTGTGTATGCAAAAGGTAAGACTGTTCGTGATGCCATGATGGACGTTTTTAAAGAAAGGCGTATAACAAAAAAATATATTGCCTTTATCAATGGAACGCCAAAGAAGGACCGAGCAACCGTCGATTACCGCATAGAAGGAAAAGAATCTATTACACGATATTATATTGTGCATAAAGCATCTGACTTTAGTGTTGTTGAGGCTGAGCCGGTCACGGGAAGAACAAATCAAATACGCATACATTTTAAAATGATAGGGTATCCTATTTTAGGTGAAAGAAAGTTTGCGTTTGCGCGGGATTATCATGTGCGGTTTAAGAGGACGGCGCTCCATGCTTACCGTATATCTTTTCAGCACCCTATGACAAAAAAGTATGTTACATTTACACAACCGTTGCCGAGCGACATGAAACAGTTTCTTTTGCAAAGAAAAATTATAGTTCCTTTCTAAAATGGTGATACATGTATTCTGTACGTATTAAAAAACAAGCCGAACATACAATCCATAGCAAGTATCCACTTATTCATAAAGATGCCATTATAAAACCGAACACATATCTTTCCGGAACGATAGTCGATATATGTTGCGAGGATAACAAGTTTATTGGCAGAGGTTATTATGAGAAAGATTCGCTTTATCCGGTAAGGGTTCTCACGCGCAGGAATGAATGCATTGATCAGGAATATTTCAATGTAAAGTTAAAAGAAGCGTTAAAGCGAAGAAAAAGATATCTTCATGCAGAAGATACTGATGTATACCGTATCTTTAATGAGGAAGGAGATGGAATAAGCGGTCTTGCGATAGATGTGTACGGTGAATATGTGCTTATATCATTTTTTTCTCACGGGATAGAGTCATTTTTGGACTGTATCGTGGACGCGTTACAATCAGAGATTAAGGTAAAAGGAATATATTCTGTTTCACGAATTACGCGGTCAAAGATATATCCCTGTGCAGAGAAAAAGATACACCCTACAGATCTTGTATGGGGAGAGGAAGCCCCCGAATTTTTTCAGGTTATAGAAAACGGCATTATATTTTTTGTCAGCATGAAAGAAGGGGCTAAAACAGGCCTGTATCTGGATATGAAAGATAATCGAAAAGCTTTGCAGCGCTACTGCGCCAGTAAATCAGTGTTGAATACATTTTCTTATACTTCGAGTTTTTCGGTATATGCCGCAGTGAGCGGAGCAAGGGCACTAGTGAATGTTGATTTATCAAAAAAAGCACTGGATATAAGCAAAAAGAATTGTGAAATAAACAATATTGGCTTAGAAAACAGTAAGTTCATTGCCGATGATGTGCATAGCGTTCTTGCTAAGTATATACGACAAAAAAAAGAATTTGATGTTATTGTTATTGATCCTCCTTCATTTTCACGGGGTAAAAAAGGAGTATTTCAAGCTGAAAAGGATTATGGCCCATTGTGCAAACAGGCGAGCATGCTTGTCAGTAATGGCGGGTTATTGGCATGTGCGCTTAATTTGCATGATTTAAGTCAGAACTGGTTTGAAAAACTGCTGCTGGCGTCTGCGCGCGATGTAGGAAAGAAAGGGACAATTGTGTGTTTGGGTACTCAAAGCAGCGATTTTTATGTCAGCAATACATATCCAGAAGGAAAATATTTAAAATTTGCTATTATGAGGATTGAAAGCGTATAAAAAAACGAGGAATATTAATTATTCCTCGTTTTTTTATATTAAATATTCTTTATTCTACGTATGTAAGACTAGTAATTCTCAGCAAGTATTTCGAAATATGCTTGTGGATGTTTACATGCAGGACATTGATTTGGCGCTGTTTCATTCTCTAAAACAAGCCCACAGTTTCTGCAATGCCATTTTGCAGAAGGAGTTCTTTTAAAGATAGCATTGTTTTCTATGCATGCAATCAGTTTTCTATATCTCTCTTCATGGTATTTTTCTACTTTTGCTATTTGAGTGAAGGTGTTGGCAACATCGTCAAAGCCCTCATCTTTTGCGGTTTGAGCAAAATTGGTATAAATTGCTGTCCATTCCATCTTTTCACCTGCCGCTGCAGCTTCGAGATTGCTTTTTGTATCGAGAATTTGTCCTGCAGGATATGTCGCAGTGATTTCTACGTCGCCGCCTTCTAAGTGTTTGAAGAACAATTTTGCGTGTTCTTTCTCATTTTCAGCTGTTTCAAGTAAGATCGCCGCAATCTGTTCGTAGCCTTCTTTTTTTGCAGTGCTTGCAAAGTAGGTGTATCTGTTACGTGCCTGTGATTCACCGGCAAATGCTGCAAGCAGGTTCTTCTCAGTTTGCGTTCCTTTTAAAGATGTAGCCATAAAAACCTCCTATTATCTTTTCTAGTGAAAAATTAGAATCCATATAGTATAATATAAGCGAAAGGAAATAAAGGTAAAATTATGAAAAAATGGTTATTGTTATTTGTATTAGTACCGTTAATGTTTGGTTGTGTTGCAACCGAGGAAACAAAAAAGACCGATGCGAAAACAAGTTTTTATAATGAAGCTGTTGATGCAGCAGATAGTCAAGAGCGGTCTCTTGAAAAAGGTGAAGCCGGTATTATTGCCGTATCAGGTAATGTTACAATGACTATGCCTTCCGGTTCTGTTATCGAAGCTAAAGAAGGACGAATTGTTCCCAACGGGACAAAGTTCGTAACGGATAAGGACTCGTCAGTGCAGGTTGCCTATACGCCGAGTCTCGGTAAATCAGTGCTTATAGAGGAAAAAACCGAAGCAATCGTAACTCCGGAAGAAGAAGTAAAGATAAATATCAAAAAAGGAAAAGTATTTGCCATACTTGACAAAGTAAAACCGGGCGAAAAATTTCAATTTGAAACACCGCATGCGATTGCTGGTGTTAGAGGTACGCGTCCAGAAATGCAAGTCATGATAGATGCAACGATTGTTTATGTACATGAAGGCGAAATGGGTGTTCTGGGCCTTTCTATGGATGACCATTTGCGGGCGTTGATACCTGAAGGTGAAAAAGCAAAAGTTCTTGAACAGCCAGATACACCGGTATTTCTTGAACCTTTGTCAGATATTGACCGCAACAGAGGTAGAGAGCTGATGAGGATTTTAGAGGTGAATATTAGAGATTTCAGAGATCTTCATGGCGGTGCATTCAAGATATTGAGAACAAGCATTCATGCTCCCAAGAAAAAAGGAAGCGGAAGACCAGTCTATGATACAGCTAAAAGCGGTCCGGCATATTCGCAAGGGTATGTAGATCCTTCGTCGGATAGAAATATTGGTTCCGGTTCGAGAGCTGATCAGATCGGTAGTTCGAGGCCGCCAGATGTCACCAGACCGCCAAGCGGTGATGATAAGAGTGGTGGTCGATGTCCCTGACGGTAATAAGTTAAAAATTTACATTTAAGTTAACACTACAGGCGCCCCTCATGTTGAGGGGCGCTTTTTTGTGCACAGAATCACACATTTTGAAGAAGCGTATGATTTTTTGATTATTTAACTATACGCTAAATGCTATATAGAATGCGCCGAAGGCATTTATCTACTTTTCAAGATCATGGTAGAGGGAAAGAGCCCGCTGCGTTTTGGTTTTGGGTGTGCCGGATACAGCACAATATATGAAAAGCTGTTTTGAGCGAATGCACGACACGTTTCATCCAAAAAACTGCTATCAACTATAATGATAGAGTTCTTAATTTTCCTTTCATTCATTGTGTTAATTACAGAGTGCATAAGTAATCGTTCTTCCTCAAGCGCCGCCCCCAGATATCCTGACACATCAGGAAGCAGCACAAATATTTTTTTCATATCAATATATGAGTGATCCATCATTGTAATAGCCATTACATCGTTTATCGAAAGAGAAGGTCTTTCTAGGAGTGCGCGGGATTCTTTTCTAAGAAAATATGCAAGTTTTCTGGAATCAAAAAGAGATTTGTTTTCTGTATAAAACTGCCAATTACTGTGTGGTGGATTAAGAGTGAATAGTGCACAAAAAAATTTGAGTGTTTGAGTACGTGCTTCTATCATGCGAATAGCTGGTTTTTCACGGGAGAGAATGGTGTCGAGTAAATCGTTGTGTAATGCATGCAACTCTTTATGTATTGAAAGAACACGGGTTTCTTGAGCAAATGTAAGATATTCAATATAACTATAGAGGTAGGCATATCTCTTGAGTGATATGTCCAGTGAGAATGTTATTTCTTTTAATTGAGAAAAGTATGCAAATGGAGTTATTTCACCTTTTTTATACACTGATTCAGCATCAAGAAGAGATGAGAGCTCTTTGCGAGTAAGTCTTTTTTCCAATAGAGACATAAGACGAGCTATGTCTTCATTCACTCTGTCGAGCTCAATGTTTTCTTTTAGCTTCGCTTCTTTTAGGGTGTGGTAAATTGCGGGATAATTTTTTAATGGTATTTTTTCGTCGACAGCAAGGGATCCTAAAAAATACGCATAATCATGGTCAGTAATAAGGTTGCGGGAATAATCACGCGTTTTACTATGAAGTTTTTGTAATGTGTTGGGAAGATATTCTTTTTGTATGGTTTCTGTGAGTGTCTGTATGCGAGAAATGGTTTTTTTGTAGCGAGAAACATCTTCCAATAGTTTCGTGCGTTCAGAGAGTTCATTTCTGCCGGAGAGTATAGCATTAAGATCGATACTGAGTGTGTTTCTTCCCGACAATGTATCTTTAAAAGAGTGGTTTTCTTTTGTGTAAAAGGCAAATACATATGGATTCTTTTTAAGTATTTTGTGAGAAATCCATTGTGCTGATTTAGCGCACATGCCGTTACGAGTGATGTTTTCAGGAGAGTACACGATTATATATGCTGTTTTTGAAGAACTTCCCTTATGAATTGCTTCGATGGTTCCCATTGAAACAGGGATATTTGCAGTGGCTATCGCAGCTGATGTGTCAGCATAAATAGTGTGCGGGAACAGGAGCAAGGAGATTACGAGTATCGTGCAAAGTCTGCGTATACAGAAAGCAAAGTCATTGAAAAGAAAATGTATTATGCGCATATATATACTCTAATATGTTTCAGTGCTTTTAGGAATGAAAAATGTACGAAATACAAAATATAATATACATTGCATAAAGAATATTTTCCTTGTATTTTAGCTTAAAACAATTATAGTAACCCTTAATAAGGACAAAAAATGAAGGAAAATGCTACGAACAAAGATAAACGGGTAATAGTCGAAGTTGCGATGGAAATTTCGCTCACCCCGAAGATCTTGGACACTATAGCTGAAGAAATCAGTTTTTACGGTGCTATTAGCTCAGGAATGTCTACATCAGTTGGTGGAATAGGCCCACTTTTACGCGAAAGAATAATTGCTCAGGCTGATGAAGGTGCGGACGTAATAGGCGTGACGCTGCTTTACGAAAAAGTATGGCTTCAAAGATGGCATGCTTGGGGACAGTTTTATCTCGATAAGGTTAAGGCAGGCGAGTATATCGCAAGGACATTAAAGAAGCTACCGGACGATTTAACCATAAAGATGTTTGATGGAACTGATGTAACCTGTGCTGTATGGAAAGCAACATACGGTAAAGCAAAAGTGTATTTTCTTGATCAAGCAGATGTCGGTATGATCGTTTATCCCGGTGGTTTCGATGCGCCGCCTGATACCCAGTATCCCGATCAATGGGCTAATACTATGCGGCTAAAACAAAGCTGGCTTCTCGGAAGAGGTTCTTTAGCCTTACTCGAAAAACTGAATGTATCGCCTGATATTACTATTTTAAGTGAAACCCCGACAATATTTGCCAAACATGATCTTGTGAAAGATGCATACTCAGAGTCGTCACGTTTTGCAAAGACGAAATATATATTTAATGATCATACACCGCTTGAATATGCTCACCCAGTATGGACACAGGAAAATCTTGAGATGCTTAAATTTAATCCAAAGATGTATAAAAAACTCGATTCATATAAGAATAATCCGCAGAAAATTGATATTACCCAAATGATTATTGATGTCTCCGATGGAGTATACGGTGTTAGTAAAATTCATGGTGATGTTATGAGGCAAATGCCTACTTTGCAAAAATATGCCGATAAGATTGAAACGATTACCAATGGTGTAAGTTCCGCTATTTGGCAGGCAAAAGCATTTAAGGGATATAAAAATCTTTCAGACGACCAATTGCTTGCGGTAAAAGAAGAAGAAAAACATTTGTTCGTTAATTGGTTATGGTTACGGTATAAGTTTGATTCCCAGTGGAGAGAAGACAAGAAAAAAAGACCTATTATTATGTGGATGAGAAGAGTTACCGGTTACAAGAGGCTCGATCTTTTAAGAGAGATTGTGCAAAACGACCTGTGGCGGAAACGATTTATTGATCTTGATATATGCATGATAGTTGGCGGAAGAATACATCAGCAGGACACGCTTTCTGACAGGTTAGTATTTGAACTTCTTGATGTTATTCAAAAATATCCTGAGCTTGAGGGGAGAGTAATAATACTTGATAATTTTAATATATGGGAAGCACCTAAAATATTTCCGGGAATTGATGCGGCTATTATGATTTCTGACAGAGGGAAAGAAGCAGCTGCAACCGGTTTTATGAAGGCGCAAATGAACGGTGCTATGATCATCGCAACACCGGATGGCGCAGTCCCTGAATCGGTTAACTATTATGATCCTGATGATACACAAAAAAATGCAAATGGTTTTGAAGTTACCTATTTTGACGACAGCCCTACACCTGAGTCTCTTCTTCATGCTTTGACAGAGTTTAAGTTTGTATATGATGACCAATCGCTCAGAGCATCTTTTATCAAAAATGCGTTAGCTCAGCATAATAAGATTGATGTTCGAAAAGTGGCAAAAGAAATGCTGGAATTCTGCGATAAGGTGATTGATAGAAAAAGTGACACAAAAGTGCATTTAGTGCATTAAACTCTCAGATTCCAAGTTCCTTAAGACGTGCGTCTCCAATCCCAAAGTAATGTGCAATTTCATGAATAACTGTTTTGCGAACAGCTTTTTTAATGGCCTCGGGTGTTTTGTATAGTCGTTCGATAGATTTTTTGAATAGCGTTATTTTGTCAGGCATGACATTTCCGTACCAGGTTGAACGTTTTTTTAGCGGTATTCCTTGATATAAGCCAAGAAGTATATCGTTTTCGGCTAGTCCCAATTTTATGGCAATATCTCTTTTTGGCTCATCTTCGACCGTAATAGCGATATTTTCAAGTGCATTCATGAATTCATCGGGAATATCACTTAACGCTGTTTGGACAAGTTTTTCAAACTCATTCTGCTTCATTTGGTGTGTCTTTCTTTTTTTTGAGTGGTATGGGCTTTCTACTGATGCTATAATTTTTGAGTTCAATTTTTATACGTTTTAAAAAATCTTTTTCTAGATGGTTTGTGGCGTTTATTAAAGCTTCCTCAGTATTACTCGCATCTGTTACGAGCTCAACATCTACTACAAAGTTACTTACATTGTTTTGGAGGTGACTTGCAGGGATAGAGATTTTTACTGTTACGGCTGCCGGAATAACATATTTCATCGTTTTACTCCTTTTTTTGTTAATAATTCTAACATTTCTGCTATAATTTAGCGATGTGAAAAAGGAGAGGAAAAGGAGAATTGTATGGATAAGAATTATATGACGCGTGAATCACACCAGAAACTACAGGAGAAACTGATAAATTTAAGAGAAAAGGAATTGCCTGAAATTAGTAAGGAAAAACTTGAAGCTGCTGAACAGGGCGATTTGAGCGAAAATGCTGGCTACGAATACGCAAAACAAAAACTTGAGATGATACAAAATAAAATTCGTGAATTGTCTGCAGATTTAGAAAATGTTCAGTTTATTGAAGACTTACCAATTAAGGGCATTATCATTTCGGTTGGGACAATAGTTACTTTTCATGACATGGATAGCGATAAAGAAGTAATCTATTCGATACTTGGTCCCGGTGACGCGGAATTCGGAAACGATGTAATATCATATAAAAGCCCCCTTGCCCGCGGTATGATAACGAAAAAGGTAGGGGACCTTGTAGAAATTAATGTGCCTGAAGGAAAACGCACGCTGAAAGTACTGAACATTGATACGTATAAGAAAAAGGAGTAGTTATGGAATTATTGCTCGCGGGTTTTAATGTTGATGTAGAAACATTAAAATCACTTAATAACGGTACGCTCGATCATAGCAGAATGACACCGGAAACATTGTCTGCTGCGTATGCTCGTATCAGCAGAAGCCCAAAACCGGTTAACGAGCTACGTGCATTATCACGCTCAGAGGTTGAAAAATCGCGCAAATCAAATAAAAACATCATTTTTAAGATGGGACATCATTCTGTTGCGGAACACGCGGTATTTAATTTTGATATTATAGGTGTTTCGCGTTTTGCGATTGAAGAGGTTGAAAAATTCAGACTATGTTCATATACAGAGAAATCACAACGATATATTACGTTAGATGGAGCGTATACTGTTCCGGAAGAAATCAAAGGCTCGCCCCATGAAGCCCTATATGTTGAGTGCACAAAAGAACTCAATAATTTTTATCAGATACTTTACGAGAAACTTAAGGATCATGTATTTAAAAAGTATGCAGAATTAGCTGAAGACAAAAAAAACCATTCTTTACTTGAGGGATGGGCGAAGGAAGACGCACGCTATATTACACCGCTTGCAAACACGGGACAGTTAGGGCAGACAATTAATGCACGTAATCTTGAGCTTCTCTTAAGACGTTTTTCCTCGCATCCACTAAAGGAAGTGCAGATGCTCGGAAAATACTACTATGATTTAGTGGAAAAAATTGCGCCTTCAATTATTCTATTTCATGAAGCAAATGAATATGACCAGAAAACGTATAGTGAAGTGTCCTCGTATGTGAAGCCATTTTTACAAGGCAATACAGATAGTAACCCCTCAGAGAATCTTGTCACTCTTTGCGAGTATCCGCATAATGCTGATAACATAACAGTAGCTGCACTTATGCATACAAGTGCACAAATCAGTTTTTCTCGTTGCATGGATATTGCCCAGAAGATGAGTGATCAAGAAAAAGAGGGTGTTGTTAAGACATCCTGTAAGCACATGGCATTTTATGACACAGTTTTAAGAGAATATGAACACTCGAATTATGTGTATGACCTTATTGTTTCCGCTGCGTGTTTTGGGCAGCTTAAACGTCATCGTATGGCAACGCTGACAACTCAGCCTTACGACCCTTCACTGGGTGTAACGATACCCCCATCAATTAAAGAAATCGGGATGGAATCTTCTTTTCTGGATATGGTCCATAAAAGCGCAGAGGTATACGATAAAATAGCAAAAGATATTCCTCACGCGGCGCCATATGTTCTAACAAATGCCCACAGAAGAAGAGTATTGTTTACCGCTAATGCGAGAGAACTCTATCATGTCGCGCGATTACGTGATGACCAGCATGCACAATGGGATATACGAGAAGTTGCTTCAGTAATGACTGAAGAAGTGAGAAAAGTGGCGCCACTAACCATGCTTCTGTCGTGCGGTAAGGATAAATATACTGAGCGGTACCAAGAAGTGTATGGTAAAGAGCCGCGCAGTATCTAAAAAATAAAGATTACAATTGAGAACCACTTTCAGGATACAATGCTTTCAGTCATCATACGCGGATATGCGCATGCTTCTTGATACAATATACGCGAAAATGGGGCCATTAAAGTATCCGCTTGCATATCTGCCCCAATGGTATACAAAGATATTTTTAAAAATTGACCTGTCAAAGCAATCACCTGCTAGGAGCATTGCTGAAAAAGATATACCAATTTTTATTATTCATAGCGAGAAAGACAGTCAGATCCCTGCTTTACATGCAGAGAAACTCTTGCGCACACAACCGCGTGCACAATCATGGGTTATTGAAGCGGGGGAGCATGGGCAGCTTTCACAGAGCTCGGAATATCAGCGGCGTATAGTGCAATTTTTTGAGAAGAATCTTTGATAAACACTATTTTTTAATAAAATGTTTTACAAGAGAAAAATAGTGGTGGTAGTATAAGGAAAATGGAGTGAGTATGCAAAAAGACTATTATAAAATTCTTGGGGTATCAGAAAACACATCTGATGCTGAAATAAAAAAGATATATCGGAAGCTTGCGGTAAAATATCATCCCGATAAAAATCCCAACAAGGGAAAAGAAGCCGAAGAGAAATTTAAAGAAATATCTGAGGCTTATTACGTGTTGAGTGATAAGAAGCGCCGTCAGGAATATGATACAATGCGTAAATATGGCGGCGGTTATTCAGGTAATTTTGCCGGGGCACAGGGTTTTGATTTTGAAGATTTACTGCACCAGTATTCCGGCGGAAAAAAGTCTAGTAGACGCGCAAATAGCCAATACTCAATGTTTGGTGATATCTTTGGTGATATCTTTGGCGGCGGCGGGTATCAACAAGCGTCTCCCGGACAAGGTGCGGGGTGTCAATATGAAACAACAGCACCAAAGACAACCAATACTGATATAAAAGTTAAAATAAAACTCGATAGTAAAAGAGCTGAAGAAGGCGGCAAGATAAAAATAAAGATACCCGGTGGCAAGGCCTTTACCGTAAAGATTCCCAAGGGATGTAAAGACGGCCAGAAACTGCGTTTATCCAGAGAAGGTAAAGAGTGTCCCTACTGTAATCATCATGGAGATATTATTTTAATAATACAAAAAGTATAACGGCTATATTGTTTGTAACGGGCCGAAGGAGAAGTAAATGAAAATTAAAAACATATTTGCGTGTTGTGTTATATATGGTTTTGTATGTTGTGTAGTGCCGCAAAGCTATTGCGAAGAAGAGATATCAAATAAAAATGTACCGAAGGTACAAAATGAGAATGTCATAGATGTTGGTGGGGCTATATGGTCTGAACAAGATGCCGAAGATGCTGAAAAATCTCTGCCCTCTTTTGAAGAAGAGATTATATATTCCAAGGATGTGTTGCCGGTCCCAACTAAAGAGGAACTTTCAAAAAGTGCCGGAGAAGAAATAAAAGAGATAGAAAAAGAAGATGACTCAAAAGCTGCGCGCCAAGACGCTGAAGATAAAATAGCTCCTGAGACATTCGCGGCAAGCGAACCCAAAGAAATTGATCCTTTAAAAGAAGTTGTGCAGGAGAAAAAGGAAGAGTTAAGCCCACAGATTGAAGAAGTAAAGCAGGCAATTCCTCAATCAATACCAGAGCCTATTCTTGAAGAGAAGCCAAAAGAAGAGAAAGAAGTAGCGCCAGTTGTTCAAGTCGAAGAGATTGAAAAACCGCAAGCACCGGAAGTTATCGTTAGCGAAGATGTGAAATTTGAAAATATTCAAGAAGACACAATTGCAAAACCTATTGTGAAAAAGAAGCCAAAAGAAGATGTTGTGCAAGAAACAGAAAAGGTAATTGAGAAGAAGGAAAAAAAGATTCCGACAAAAAAAGAGACTCCTAAAAAAATCGCAAAAAAGGCAAAGCCTTTTAAGAACAAGCTGCCTGATATTGCCATTGCTGATGTTAGTGCCCGTCATTTAGGAGAAGGAGCTCATTATGAGGTTGTTGTTACCCTGAAAAATGAGGGGGCTGTGCCAGCGCCTGCTAAAAAATACGGCGAACAGATAAAAATGATAATCAAGATCGAAGGAAAACCTCAGACGAGACAATTACGGCTCCAGAAAAGGATACCGCCTCATAAGGAAATTAAGATATCGATCGGAAAGTATTTAAAGCATACCATTGATAAGAAAAAGATATTTATTCAGGTTCAGATAGAAGGCAATGAGATTAAACGAGCAAATAATATCTGGAACAAACGTGCAGTAAAAAAGTAAAAAAAACACCGCCCCGATTTATCGGGGCGGTGAGAATTCTCCTACTTCACTTCATACTCAACAAGCTCTATTGTTGAGTTCATCATATCGTTTTTTGTAACTGCTTTAACTGTTCCTGAAGGCACTTTGTCGCATGTCCATGTGGTAGTGATAGTCTCTTTACCACCAAAATTGAGTATTGTTTCACTTACGGTACAATCATAGCTTTTGCCAGCGACAGTAATTGTTTCTTTGCCGACTTCTTTGATTTTAACGTCCATACCCATCTTTGAATAATCGCTTGTTGCAGGTACTTTCATTTTGTTTTCTGTTTTTGTACTGCCCATCTGTGTTTTGATTGATAGGGTTGCACCGTTTTCGTCTTTATCAAGCAAGGTTGTGGTCGTCGTGTTTTCAGTATTAAACGCTTGTCCTGCAACTTTTGTTTGAGTGGTGTTCTTATGTTTTGCCCAGCTGCCTTTTGTTGCCTTCATCCACGGATTTTCTTTTACTTCTGCGTGTCCGCATGTCGCAAGAAAAACAAAAAGCGCAGTAGAAACAATAAACATTGTGATTTTCATATCTCCCCTCCTTTTATAGGTATATGATGGTTAGAACCGCATATAATATCATACGACAAAGGCATTATAAAGAATAATAATATGTAGTGAATAAATAAGGGGAATTCTTATTATTATAGTAGTATATTTTGTTCTTGATGTATTTATGGAGGGAGATTACTATATAGCAGATTCACTACATGTTAGCAGGAAGACATATTCAATTAAACGAGCAATACTATTATTTATAAGCGAGTAAAGAAATATGGTTCAGGGACTTATTTTTGGCATATTTGGTGGTTTAGGACTCTTTATCTATGGTATATGGGTAATGAGCGAGGGACTGCAAAAAATATGTGGTGAAAAAATGAGAAAAATTCTTTCGGGACTTACCAATAACCCTTTTAAGGGGGCTATGGTAAGTGCCGGAGTTACCAGCCTCACTCAATCATCTTCTGCAACAACAGTCATGACGATCGGTTTCGTGAACGCAAACCTCATGACACTCAAACAAGCCCTAGGCATTGTTTTTGGCGCAAATATTGGTACAACAATTACCGCCCAACTCATTGCTTTTAAGCTGACAGATTTTGCCTTGCCGGTTATTGGTATCGGCATGCTCATGCTTCTTTTTGCTAAAAAGAAAAGAACAAAGAATATCGCAAATTTTGTCTTGGGTTTTGGAATATTGTTTTTAGGTCTAAAAATTATGACTGGGGCAGTAAAACCTTTAGGTGACTCTGCATTGTTTAATGACATTTTTGTCAGCTTTAGCCGTTACCCAGTTCTTGCGATTCTTGCTGCAGCAGTTGTAACCGCTATTACTCAGAGCAGTTCTGTTACAACGGGTATGGTTCTAGGGCTTGCCATGGCAAATCTGATCGATTTGCATGCTGCCATACCGCTTATTTTGGGATGTAATATCGGCACATGTGTAACAGCCCTTATTGCGTCAATAGGGGCGAATGTTACCGCAAAAAGGGTTGCCATCGCGCACATATTCTTTAATGTGTTAGGTGTGATCATATTCTTTCCGTTTATATCACTTTTGCAAACATTTGCTGTTGCAAGTTCTGATTATTTGCCGCGCCAAATCGCTAATGTCCACACCTTATTTAATGTCGTTACAACGCTTATTTTTCTCCCCTTTGTCGGTCAATATGCGACGGCTCTTATGAAGGTATTTAAGGGTAAAGAAGAAGAAGAGTTTGATTATATGCCGAAATATTTAGAGCCGCACCTTTTAAGTACTCCACCCATTGCAATTGACGCGGTAAAGAAGGAGACTGTCAGAACACTTGAACTTACCAAAAAAATGATTAATCTTGCAATGGAAAGCTTTTATAAAAATAATCCTAAATCTTTGGATAAGATAACTCGCGGGGAAGAAGCAGTTGACTCAATGCGGGAAGCAGTTACAAATTATCTTGTAGATCTTATGGGGGAAGAGCTCACCAGAGCGCAATCTCAAAAGATTCCTGTTTTATTACATGTAATTAATGACGTTGAAAGAATTGGTGATCACGCTGAGAATTTAAGAGATTTAGCGGAGCAAAAGATTGATAGTGGTCTCAAGCTGTCTGATAAAGCGTTCGAGGAATGCAAGAAGATACATGAAGAAGTAGATCTAATGATCGATTCCACGATCGAGTCTTTAAAAGCAAACAATATTCATGAGGCTCGAGTAGTGTTAAAGCTTGAAGAGCGTATAAACAGTATGCGTGAAATGTTTAAGGATAATCATATACATCGCCTTGAAGATGGTAAATGTGATGCCCTTTCAGGCGTGGTATTTTTAGATTTAATAAGTAATTTTGAAAAAATTGCTGATCACCTCGATAATGTTGCTCAAAAAGTTATAGATGGGTTGCAGTGGGAACAAAGACAAAAAAGCATTGCATAAGAAAGTCTATACATACCTATTATTTACAGATTTGTATGAAACGCTTGCCTGAGGAAAGATAATGTCCCAAGCCAATATTCTTATCATTGAAGATGAAAAAGATATCTGTGAGATGATTGATTATAATCTTACCAAGGAAGGGTATCGTGTTTTTTCTGCGGGAAATAGCGCTAAAGCGTTTCGCTTACTTGAAAAGGAACGAATAGATCTCATTATTTTAGATATTATGCTCCCCGATAAGGACGGTTTTGAAATCTGTAAGCTGTTAAAAGTTGATAAAAAGACAAGCCGCGTGCCTATAATTATGTTAAGTGCAAAGTCTCAGGAAACAGATAAGGTACTTGGACTAGAACTTGGTGCTGATGATTATGTTACAAAACCGTTTAGTGTCCGTGAGTTGAGCGCCCGTATAAAAGCTGTTTTAAGAAGACATGCGGTCTCTGATAGCAAAGGTGCTTCAAATGAAAACGCAATATGTTTAGACCCGGAAAAACAAAAGGTAACTGTGCATAGAAAAGAAATTAAACTTACGCGTACAGAATTCAAGCTTTTAGAATATTTTATGCAGAAACCGGGGATGGTCCTATCAAGGGAAAAAATTCTCGATCGGGTATTCGGTTATGACTCTCCGGTATATGACCGAACCGTAGATGTACATATAAAATCACTGCGTAAAAAGCTGGGCAACGCAAAAAGCTACATAGAGACTGTACGTGGATCGGGATATCGCTTTAAGGAGTAAGAAGGAATAAGCTCATGAAAGATAAAATAATCTGGAAATTATTAAGTGCGTTTGCATGTGTATCACTTATATCAATATTTGTGATGAACTTTTTTGTTGGGTTGAGGCTTCAGGATTATTATGAGGATAAAATCATTGAAGAGCTTAAAAGTAACTCGTTTCTTGTTGGCGATATAATACAGAAGTGTATTGAGCGTAAAGACAGCAGTGATGTGCAAACAGAAGTAAAAAGACTAGCAGTGCGGTTGCATTACAGAGTGACTGTGCTTGATAATAATGGGGCGGTTTTGGGGGATTCTCGTGTTCGTCCTGGAAATATGGATAACCATAAGGAACGGCCAGAGATTGTCGGAGCGCTTAATAATGGATACGGGGATAGTACGCGGTATAGTAGTACTGTCGGTATGAGGATGAAATATGTCGCTACGGCAATAAAAAACAAGAATCAGATCGTTGGAATAGTTAGATTAGCGGTTCCGCTTGCAGATATCGAAATACAAAAAAAACTCATTTATCGAGTAGTATTGTTCGGTGGCGTTATAGCTCTTATTTGCGCGCTCATTATTGGATATTATGCTTCACGAAGCGTTACCAGGCCAATATATGAGATGAAAGAAAAAGCAGAGAATTTTGCAAAAGGAGATTTTACAAAAAAGATCAAAATCACTTCTAAAGATGAGCTTGGTCAATTAGCTCAGTCTCTTAATAGCATGGCTGTTGAACTTCAGATTAAGATGGATAATTTAAGAAAAATGGATAAAGTGAGAACAGATTTTGTTGCAAATGTATCGCACGAACTCAAGACACCGCTTACATCTATACGGGGATTTGTTGAAACGTTAGAAGACGGTGCGCTTGACGATAAAGAAAACGCCAAGCGGTTTCTCTCTATTATTAATAAGCATACGATCCGGCTCGATGCTATTGTAAATGATCTTTTGACCCTTACGGAGCTGGAACTTGAAAGAGATAGAATTGAAAGGACACATTTTGATCTTAAAGAGTTGATTGAAGAAGTGCTTCTCGGTTTTGGTCACGCGTTAAATAAACAGCATATTTCACTTGAAACTAACTATACCGGTTCTGATTTTACTATTTCAGCTGATAAGGATCGCATTGAGCAGATAATAGTCAATATTATCGATAATGCGGTGAAATACTCTGAACCAGGCGGAATTATAAAGATATCGTTAGAAAAAGAAAAAGATGCTCTTAAGATAAAGATCACTGATTCTGGCATTGGAATTCCACAGGAAGAGCTCACGCGCGTTTTTGAGCGGTTTTATAGAGTAGATAAAGCCAGATCAAGCGAACGTGGCGGGACCGGTCTTGGTTTATCCATTGTTAAGCACATTGTATCATTACACAACGGGCAGGTACATATCGATAGTGAGCCGGGAAAAGGGACTTCCGTTACTGTTATTCTCTCCTGTTAGTTGCAGTGCTATCTTCACGAAATCTTCATATTTCCTTCATACTATCTTCACAATTATATTCTATTATATGCGCATGATTTTAACAGGGAGAGAATGTGTATATAAAGAATGAACATTTGAATACTATTATTAAGAGTTTATGCGTCGTGTTGTTTTTGTATTTGTTCTTAATAAGTATTGGCATGATGGGCGCGGCGTTTAAGGGCTTTGGAGAAGGATTTGCAGAGCATCTTATCCAAACGACATCAAATCCTTTTGTTGGTCTTTTTATCGGTGTTCTTGCGACCAGCGTTATTCAAAGCTCGTCAACGACAACATCAATGGTTGTGGGTATGGTTGGTGGCGGGGTTTTAACCGTAACGAATGCCGTTCCAATCATTATGGGCGCAAATATTGGCACAACGGTAACCAATACCATTGTATCTTTGGGCCACGTAACTCGTAGGGAAGAGTTTAAGCGGGCAATAGCCGGGGCGACCGTGCATGATTTCTTTAACATGATCTGTGTAGCGATCATGTTCCCCCTTGAATTAGCGACAGGATTTCTTCAAAAGACTGCAACATGGATGAGTACGCTTTTTGCAGGAGTGGGTGGAACGACGTTTAATAGCCCGATAAAAGCCATTACAAAACCGGTTATTAATATGATCAAGCATGCTTTAATAGATTTATCCGGAGACCACAAGAAAACGGCCTATGTAATAATGCTTGCTCTTTCATTTGCGCTTCTATTCTTAGCACTATATTTCATCGTTAAGCTAATGAAATCTCTTGTTGTGAACAAGGTGGAAAATTCACTCGATAAGGTTCTTGGAAAAAGCGGTATTATTGCAATAATTGCGGGAGTTATATTCACCATATTGGTGCAAAGCAGCTCGATAACAACTTCTTTATTGATACCCCTTGTCGCGGCTGGTATCATGAATATCGAGACAATATTTCCTCTTACGATGGGAGCAAATATCGGAACAACGACAACATCTATTCTTGCGGCATTTGCGACAGGAAATGTATCGGCAATTATTATAGCGTTTGTACATTTTCTTTTTAATATGATAGGTGTTACGGTTCTCTATCCGATACAGTTGTTTAGGAAAATTCCGATACGATTGGCAAAGTCGCTCGGTGAACTGGCGTACAGGAAAAGAGGATATGCAATTTTGTATGTAGTGACATTGTTTTTTATTGTTCCAGGCATACTAATATTTATTACAGAATATTTTAAATAAAAGGGAGGAAAGATTATGTTTAAAAGCATTATTAATTTTTGGAAAGGTAAAGATTTCATGTCTAAGGTGTTAGGTGATTTTGAAACTATGCTCAATGATTCCGAGACAATGTTTGTTCTGGTGAATAAGAGATTAACGGGGGAAGATACCGAAACAGATATTAAGGATACGATCTATAAAATGGATCGTACAATCAATAAACTTCAGCGGGATATACGCAAAAGGGTTATTGAACATTTTGCGCTACAGCCAACGGTTGATATGCCTACATCGCTTATTTTAATGAGTGTTGTAAAAGATGCTGAGAGGCTCGGGGATTATGCAAAGAACTTGTATGAAGTGACCGAGCTTTTGCAAAGGCCGTATGATAAGGGGTATTACGAAGATCTCTTTGATTCTATGGATAAGAAACTTTTGGATATATTTCAGAAGACAAAGAAATGTTTTATTGATTCAGATGAGAAATTGGCACAGGAAATAGTTGATATAGAGCGTGGTATTGTTAAAGCATGTGATACAGGAATTGAAAAGCTTGCAAAAAGTAAGTTAGAGACAAATCAGGCAGTATGCTCAACGTTGACGCTTAGGTATTACAAAAGGATTTGTGCTCATCTCGGGAATATTGCCTCTTCAGTATATATGCCGCTTACTGATCTCGATCATTTTGATGAAAAAACAAGGCAAGGCGAAGTTCAATAATACAAGGAAGAAAATGCGTGAAAAGAATATTCTTTTTCGTAGCAATACTAACAGTCAGTTTATCTATTAACGCGAGACTTTACGCAAGTGAGATAGATATCCTTGTTGAAAGGACTAAAGAAGAGATTTCTCAAGAAACGAAGCAAGAGATAGATAGTTCGTTAGCACAAGCAAGCATTAAGCCCGCCGGAAAAAACGACCTTAAGGTGTATTGGAAACACGGCGTTCATATGAAAACGGCTGACGAAAATGTAAAAATAAAAATCGGCGGGCGTATACAGGCTGATACTGCATGGATGAAACAGGATACTGCACTGAAGGATTTAGTGGGCAAACCGGACGGAAACGCAGAGTTTAGACGGGCGCGTTTGTATATTTCGGGTGATATATATAAAGATTATTTTTTCAAAGCGCAATATGACTTTGCTGATGGAGATGCTGATTTTAAGAATGTCTATTTAGGAATGAAACATATTCCATTTATCGGCACATTTAAAGTGGGACATTTTAAAGAACCGTTTAGTCTTGAAGAGCTTACCAGTAGCAATTACATCACTTTTTTGGAACGGGGATTACCTAACGTTTTTGCACCCAGCCGAAATATGGGTCTGCAATTAAATAATACTTTGTTTGATAAAAGGCTCACTTGGGCCGCGGGTGTGTTTCGGCAGAGTGATGATTTTGGTTTTTCTGACCGAGGAGGGGGGGCTGCTACTGGACGTATTACAGGGCTCCCTATATATAAGGAAGAGGGGAGAGTGTTGCTTCATGTCGGAGCCGCTTACAGTTTAAGGGATCCGAGAGATGATCTCCGATATAGAGAGAGACCGGAGACACATTTATCACAACGCTACGTAGATACGTATACATTTGATGCAGACTATGTAAGTATATTGGGACTAGAAACCGCGCTTGTCTATGGTTCATTCTCTTTGCAGAGTGAGCTAATGCAATCCTTTGTTGATCAATCACACAGCAATTCTTCGCATACGTATTTCCCCGGGGTATATGTATACGGAAGTTACTTCCTTACGGGTGAAAACAGGGCTTATCACATGAAAAGAGGATGTTTTACCCGCGTAAAACCGCTGAAGAAGTTCTCAATTAAAGATAAGACATGGGGTGCGTGGGAGGTTACTGTGCGGTACTCATATCTTGATCTTAAGGATAAGAATATTTTAGGCGGAATTGTCTCAGATGTATCTGTAGGGCTGAATTGGTATTGGAATCCATGTATGCGTGTAATGGGTAACTATGTTCACTCTAACCGTAATAGTACCGGCTCATCCGATATTCTAGAAGGTCGATTCCAGATAAATTTTTAACAGGTGAAACCCAAGTATATTAGTAACCGGTGAGCAAAAGGGGGAATTATTTGGGAGGTAAGAGTAAATAAGGATCAATATCAGGATTATGAATATAAGCTTCTAATGTTTTCTTAAGCCATTCTTCTAAGGATCCGATCTTAAGAC
>JAVCCP010000019.1 GCA_030765405.1 Candidatus Ancaeobacter aquaticus
AATAATTACCCACGCAAGATACTAAATTTTCAATCTGCTCAACAGGGGTTTGAAAGAGAACTTCAGGAGATCGCAGCTTAAATGAAAAATGACCACTATTTACGGCATTTAACTTTACAATCCACCGTGATCTTGGACAACAAATTGACAATGGCAGTAACGGCAGACATGCTATGGCCCTTGTACAAGGAAAGGTTGACGAGGCTTCAGAAGGAGGTCATCACGACTTACCGCTCAGAACGCTGTATAACACCGTTGTCGACATTGATAAAAAAACAATAGAGGTAAAATTCTATGAACGGGACGGAAAAAGAAATCTGAAGACAGGCTATCCGGAGCTGATATTTTCAAAACCGTTTGAGTTTCAGTTAGAGAATAAGTAGTTCTTTTTTTATTTGATGGCACTATTAAGAGGATTCCCCGACAGCTTTTGTCTGTCGCGTATCGATCTGTGGTATGCGCACTGATGGTTCAGAAGTAAGGAGAAGCGTAAGCATATTTCCTTTTCTTTCAAGTTTGAAACCGTTTATTTCCACGATAAAATCTTTCTTTCTTCCCACTTTCTTTAGAGTAGTATTTGTTATCTTTGCCATTTTATACATATCATCAATCGAATGCACTCGTAAGAATCTAAATAACAGGCCACTCTCATACCTTGTTTTAGGAAGATCGACATAGAAGTTTAACCCTTGTTTGGTTGCCCAACTTTTTATTGGATCAATCCAAACAGCTGTTTTAGCAAATCCGGGTTCAGTGTATCGTTTTACAAGCATTCTCAAAGAAGAAGTGATTTTTCCATCTTGATCAAATAAATACGGTGGTCTGTCAAAATATCTATCCATACCATTTTTTACATACTGCAAAACATCCTCATCGAGTGAAGATTTGACTTTTTGCATAATAGCATCAGTCAATTGAAAATAGAGTCCCTTGGATTGCGGAGGAAGCTGTGCAAACTGTTTCTCCTTATCGGGATCTTTAGGGAAAGAACCAATTTCCTCTTCCTCAATCACTTTCTGGGATCCATATTTCAGTACCACACGCAGTCCCAAACGCAGAATTTGCGATTCAAAATATTTCTCTATTTGTTTTAATCTTCGATACATATCTTTGGGTGCTTTTTTCTCGAGCTTTGCGAAATCAGCCGCATAATCAGCAGGTTTTTTAGAACCAACAAGATTTGAAAGGTCAGCCGCTAACTGCCCTTTCGTCGCTCTATCATACAACTCTCTAAGATAGGATCCTGAACGGGAAATAGGGCGGGCATAATCTTTTGATTGCCATGTGCCTTTGCCGATTCTTATCGTTTTACGTCCGGCTCCAACCTCCAGATCATCAAAAAGCTCACCGAGTATTTCAATAATACGCCGTTTATCCTCTCCAATATTGATTGTCATTCCGACCTCATCATCTTTATTTTTAGGGGTCATTAATTTACTCGATGTGGTAAATAAAACACGCATAGGCATTTCTTTATACTTATCTATATCAGCAGGCGTGAGCCTATCAACGCCCCGGGATGGTATTTTAGGACTCCCAGGATCGACAAGACCAAGACGTACCCGTGCGTTATAAATGAGTTCCAATAGTTTCACAGACTCTTCATATGTTATATGCCCGCTCATCCACTGATGTTCATGTCTCACCCGAATAGGTCTATATTTTCCTAACAAGGCCATCTTCTCCCTCGTAATCAACTGACCAGAAATCCTTCCTTGCCTACCATGAATTCGTGGCCTTCCTTCGATCAACACTTCTGCATACCTCATATCAAATATCTTATCCAGAAGCTGTGTCGCCTTCTGCTGATTTGATGCAAAATGCCCAATACCGATAATGAGCACTTTTCCTTGATCTGTTTTTGCAAGCTCCCACAAAGCAGTTTCAATAGCCTGAAGACTATCCTCTTCTTTATCCCTCATTTTCTTTCTTCTTTCATACTTACGAAAATCCTTCTTATCGATACTTCCAAAATAATCAATGAGTGATTTTTTAGTCTGAATATCAGGGACTGCGGCAATGTATTGCAGCATTATTTCGCGCCAGTCATCAGGGGGAAGGTCTTGCACATCAAATATTTTTTCAAACAATACGTTGATTTGTTCTGATGACCACCGCGCCATATCACAATGGTTAACGGCATACAATAACTGCCGCACCATATCGTCTCTATCAAGCCCAATCCATTTCTTTTTTTTCTTTGTTGCCACCAGGCACTTATCAAGTAATGTTTCTATCCATTGTATTTCATACTCAGGCTTGTCCCATGAATGTGCTGACCACGCCTCTAATATTTCCTGTGCGGTAAATTTACTTAAACCGGTCTTTGTTGCTTTATGAATATTCTCAATCCGCACATCAAACTTCTCCATTTTTCCGTCTTTATTCCTCAAAAGAGTTCTGGCTATACTCTTATTCAATGCGGGCGTATCCCTTTGAAATATTTTTATTAACCCAGTAATACATCGGGGATCTTCTCTCCCTAACGAGATCAATAATTTCATGATCTTTTCTCTGTTTTTTTCATTAGAGGGAACAGCTCCCTGTTTAAGCATTCTATGCAACACTTTTTTACGTATATGATCAGATATTCCTGATCCTGACTGGCGGTGAATATTCAATTGCCTGTTTATTTTTGTGAGTAATTTTTTTGTATCGTCTATACTCCAATCACTCTTACCTGCCATTTTATCTATATACTTTTGAATGTCTTCCAAAAACAAAAACGGTATATGACGTACCTGATAATGACTCCACGCAGTGGTTTTATGTGCCAGCCTTTGCTTAATATCCGTTATTATCTGATGGGTTAAATCTTTCGGCATATCATTTTCAGTTCCTATTTGCTTAACAGTATCACAGAGTGCTTTGATGGTATCTTTTGCAACTTGCTTACGCGATTGATCTTTTGTTTCCACTGAAAGCGAATCAATCCGATTGAGTCGTTCCGAAAGAGTAAGTAATATTTTTCTTTTATCATCTTTTCCCAAAAACTTTACCGCATACGCCAAATACTTCATCATATCTTTTTTTAATACTTCAGGGATCTTTTTCTTCTTTTTGCGCATCCACTCCCCTCTGCGTTCCTCAGTATAGGACTCTATGCTGTCAAGCAAACGGTTCATTACCCATTTACCCGCTTCAGGATTACCGACATATTCCCTTTTATAATCGCGTAGATCACTAAAATAATCTCTGATAACTTGTGAAATACGGTTACTAAAACTGTTTACGACATCATCCTTTTGAAAAATATCCCAGTTGCCATTCTGAAGCTCATCTAATAGCCACATAAATTCATTCTCAGATAATCCCGGATTTTTCGCCCAATCTTCCAGGTATTCACCTGCTTCAATTGCGTTGCGTCCTGATGAATATAGTTGGCGAAGACGTTTACGCATAACATTTTTTAAGTGTATTTCCTTACTTTTTTTTGACTTCCATGCAAGATAAAATTGTTTCATGCTATTAACAAAATATATTTTTGCTCCGCGAGATTCTTTCCGTATTGATGCGCTGTTTATGTAATAAATATCTCCCATTTTTCTTAATACCGATTTACCTTCTTTATTTTTCTCGTACGCTCTTGTTAAGTTTTTTATCCCATCTTTACCGGCAAATACAATTATGGGTATATCACGATCAAGTGTCTTAGATGCCTCTAATGCTTCTGCCACAGAACCGACCAAAGTCGTGTTTAGATGCGATATCATTGACCAGGACCTGTTCATACGGTCTGTAACCTGATGTATTTTATTGTCTTGAAAGCGCACAGGAACAGGTGAGACAGTAAGAGGCGCTGAGAAATTCGTACCATCAATTGCAATCACATCAGAAACAGCAATATCTTCTACCGTCTCAATACTTGCTGAATACGGAAAGGAATCTCCTATTTCACTCACGAGTGAAAAACTTGATATAATCTTACCGTCTTTATCAAGTTTCTTTAGCACATAAATGCTTGACCCGACTTCGTTTGGAAGATGGTACGCGCGATAAGCTGTTATCCCTATCCTATTATAATCACTATCAGTAAGTACCATCGAGTGGATATCACTTTCAAATATCTTTAGATCAACCTGTATCCCGTCTTTTTTCCAGGTTTCCACCTTTTTTTGAAAGTCCAATGTTTGTGCGGTTTGACGGTCAGCATATATCGTTACTGGCTTCATAAAATGTTTATTACGAATCCTATAATGAGGATTAACTGTTTCAATGAAAGGATCAGCCCCTTCACCCTTATAGCCGCCCATATCAAAAACTGTCACCACTCGTTTAGTTGGCCTTAGCAAATAACTAGTAACTTCATGGGTAAATTTATTTCCAAGCTCCAGTTTTAGCTTTTCAGTTAACGGAGGCACAGGGCGAGCCACAAGATTTTTTTGCATTTTACCTCTAACATAATTTGACACATAACTGGAATGATCACCATGAGGATGAGTAATAATCAGTTCAATTCGGTCAACACCGTTATATATACGGTAATCCTTTAAAATGTCTTCTAACCATCTATTTAAAATCTTTCCGGGATCAATTACCAATGCTGCCTTTGTCGAAGCTTCATCAGCTTTATCAATATCCTTCCACGCTTTTAAGGCTTCTCCTTTAGTAATTTCTCGAGTCAATAAGGTAACCCGCTCTGGTTCACGAAGAACTCTCCAGAATTCATAAGAAATATAGATTGTATGCGGCTCATCTGGATAAATCCAGCTTGCCCTATAAGACGATATATTCATTAAGTCTTCATGATGAACAAATGTAAGTTTTTTCTTGCTAAGATCTACTCTCGTATTAATTCCTAACTGTGAAAAGATCTTATACTCTTTAATTGTTTTAAGTGCTTTCTCAAGCGCAACCTTGGACTCAGCATCAATCTTATCTTTAAGAGACATTGGCCGCTCGACAGGGGTAATAAGCGCGGGCTTTGTTTCATGAATAATTTCGTAGTCTTTATCTAGTGATATTTTTTGCAATTCTTTTAGAGGGATTATTGAACGGCTTGGCGCAATGAGGGGTGATTCACTCAAATCACTCGCATATTCACTAACCGGCACTCCTGAAGAATAAAGCCACTTCATAACAAATGGGGTAAGATTTTCTTCTCGAGCAAAATCACGCACAAATTCAACAGGACTAGGCCAAACTGTAGTAATGAGAGGTTGAGCTCTGACTTCTATAACAGTAGGAATACCCGTTTCAGGGTCACTAAACCACCCAGAAATTCTTCCATCTTCACGAACATATATACTATCAGGGATAATTGCATGTGCGTCTATTCCATCCCTAACTTCGGCAACTATTTCATCTTTTTCTTTTCGTTTAAGTTTTTTTCCCGCTAAAGATTTTAGATATCTGTTTAAATGCTTTTTTCTAAACCGCTCTTGCCTCTCCTCCAATACAGAAAATGATAAAGATCCATACTTAGGATTATCTTGCTTGCTCCAGGCATACCATAAGTCTAACATCAAAGCAATTTGATAGCTCTCAAGGAGAACTTCATCACTTTTTGAGGGGGGCGCTAAAGTAACGGTTTCTATGTTTTTCCGTGTGAGCAGCTGTGATGCTTGGGAAGTGTATATATTTTTAAAAAGAAATGATAAGCACACTAGAGAAATTACAAGTAAGAAATACACACCTTTTCTTAATAACATAAAGGAACCTCGTTGTCATATATAAAGCATACATTATAAACTGCTTATATTGTACATTATATAATTACCGATGTCAAGGGAGTGAGACAGTAAAAATCAAAGGCAAAATACTGTGAGTTTTGCCAGGGAAAAATGTCATAGTGAGGGCGATTCTAAAATCAGCCTTAGGCAAGCAACTCTTGTAAATCGCCCCTAAGAAACGTGTACCGCTTTTAAGGTTACCTCAACGTTATAGCTCCCGAAGGGCATACTTGATAGCACAGAGAACAACCGCAGCATGTATCTCGATCAACTGCATACGCATTATTGTGAGAACTGATCGCGCCAGATGCACCGTCGCGACACGATACATGGCATTTTCCACAGGAAGTACATTTTTCAGGGTCTATGGAGGCTTTTACCGAATAACTCTGATCAAGCTCAGAAAACTGCTTTATTGACCTTCTCCCTAACCCCAAAAAATCTGATACAGACGAAAAATTGTGCCAGGACATGAATTCGGCAAGTTCATCTTTCATCTTTGAAACAATATCATAGCCTTCAAGCATTACCGCAGTGCAGACTTGTAGAACCGGTGCCCCTGCCAATAAAAACTCAGCCCCGTCATATCCAGAGGAGATTCCGCCACAGCCCATTACAGGTATTTTGACATCTCCAGTGAGATCGCTCACACATCTTAATGCAATAGGCCTAATCCCCTGCCCGGAATATCCGCCTGGGGTAGTCCAGCCATTCACATCTGGTCTGGGAGCAAGAGTCTTTAGATCAAAACCCATAATGGAAGGGATAGTATTAATTGCGCTGATCCCGTCAGCACCTTTTTCTGAAACCGCCAGACCAATATGTAAAATATCTGTAACAGCCGCAGTCAGTTTTGGTATAACCGGAACATGTATTCTCTTATCACTTTTTAGCCATCCGGTAATTAATCCAGAATATTCAGGGTTCTGCCCTATGGCGGACCCTTTACCTTTTTCCGGATACCCATGAGGACAGGAAAAATTAAGTTCTATCATATCCGCGCCTGCATCCTGACATCCCAAGGCAAGTTCAATCCACTGCTCTTGTTCCTTCGCATCCCCCATAATACTGCCAATAACGATCTTGTCGGAAAAGTCTTTTTTCAGGGAAGCTATATCTCTGTACCACTCTTCCGGAGACATTTCACTCAAAAGCTCGATATTTTCAAAACCAATAACCGTCTTCCCGCATTTGATCGATGCAAAACGGTTCTGTAGATTTTTTACCGGTTCTCTGATAAGCGTCTTAACAACTGCTCCGGCCCATCCGGCCTCAAATCCTCTCTTTATCATATCGGCATTGGCTGTCGGCGGACCGGAAGCAAGCACAAAGGGGCTATCAAACTTTTTACCTAGACAATTAATAGAAATATCCATATTTCTAACCTCTTACAACAAAACTGTTTTATCCTTTAATGGTTTTACCAAGGGTTATTTTACTTAACCACCGAGGCTTTTTCAAGTGCTAAAGCGCCTGAAATTATTCACATTTATATTGTATGATAACACCAACATCAAGACAAAGCGGATAATCAAGCCCTATTTTGTAGGCGAGAACACATATTCAGGAAAAAAGTTCCTTGGGGTGAACGCCTTCTGCCTTGAAAGAAATGATAAACGCGTATTCAAGGTGGACAGAATCCTTGAAATAAGGACGGTCTAACAGATTAATCAAGATTACAGATAACTGAAGCCATATTCGTCATTGTCGACGCTGAACTCTTCTTCGCTTAATTGAGGATTAAGTACGAGATCCAGAAACAGGCAATACTCGGAAAGTTTCCCCTTTTTATTATATGCATAGACCTCAAGAGGAAGATAGGTCTTCGTATCAATATAAAAAATCACCCTTGGGAACATGTAATCTTCTTTCGGCAAAAAACGTTCGAGATGAAACACCTCCCTACCGTTTCGCGTGACAATCCCTTTATAACGCAGATCAAGAACATTGTTCCTTTTGGCGTCTAATGTGACATCAATGATATCCTCAATCAGATTACCGATCCCAAAGTCCTTCAGAGTGTGCCGCGAATCTTTTCTTTTAAAAGTGCTTGGAAGCTTCAAGCATCTTATAAGGAATCCAAAAAGCCCTTCAGGTCTAACAAAAATGCAATCGTTATTCTGATCCGCTATATACAGAACTTCGCGGTCCTTGCAGGGTGCGTCGAACCATTTCAGATAAACGCTGAACGGTTTTTTAAATTTAACGTAGATCTGTTCCGGAGGTTTCTTTTTGTTTAACGCAGGCTCTCCTTTCACCATTACCGCAGTATAATTTTCTATATTTTCATATCGGTCCCTCATAGAAAGGATAATCTTGAGAGGATCATGACCTTCATCGGCTAAAATACAGATTGATCCAAATCCTGAAATAATAATAGTTCCAGTCAAAACGCATAATACAACAGCCCCACGCACGCATCTCAAATAACGAATAAACATATCCAACCCCCACTACCTAGAAAATATTGCAAATTCCTGTATATTAACAAATACGATATAGTATGGTGAAATGGCTTTATCACAATCTACGGTGTATGTGCCTATGAATATTGCTGGAGCACCCGTTTTCCAAATAATACTATAATTAATTTTATTTATTTGGAAGTGATGAAATAGCAATTGTCAATATTCTAACACCGCCATATTCTTTAGTAAACAAAAAAGGCCTCGACGTGAGTCGCGTAGGCGACATGCCGCACGCGATATCTCTACCAAGGCCTTTATATATCTTTTTATCTTTTGCTTACAGCTTACGTCTTTGTTTTCTCATCCACCCAACAATCAATCCCAAAAGCCCTATACCGAAAAGGGCGTATGTTGACGGTTCGGGAATTGCATTGAAATTCATAGATAAATCATTCACATTCTGGCTTATTGAAAAATTACCAACGCCAAGGGAGTTTGTGAATAAGGTACTGTCAACATCAAATTTATCAGCAGAAAACCCTGTAATGCCCCCAGAAGCGGTTGCAATAACCCATGAATAATCTTGAGAATTATCAAAGTTATCGGCAGCTGTCCCCATCGTCGAAAGATCAAGATTGAATTTACTTTCGGAGGTTGCGGTTATATTAAGTCCTCCTGTAATATTAAGCCAATCATATCCAGGATCATCCCCTTCTGTGCCTGTAGCATCATTAATCTCCCAGAGATACGTGCCCCCGCTTTGCCATATAGTAGGGCCGGCATTCAGCGTTCCAGGACTCAATCCCGGCGAGAAAGTACCGCCGTCTGCCACAGTAAGATTAAAAACAGTTCCCGAACCAATGAGTTTACCGCCATCGTTGATTGTAGTAGCACTATTTGCAATGCTACCGGTCACAGAGAGTGTACTCGCATTAATCGATGTTGTACCACTATATGTATTCGTCCCCGAAAATGTAACTGTACCGTTATCACTCTTTATCAGAGCACCAGAACCGCTTATCTCATCCGAATATGTCCCATCATTTATAAAACATAATGTTGCATCATTTGTAATATCTCCCTGTAAACTTGTTGGCGTCCCTGTTAACGTTCCACCGCTTACCGTTGTACCACCGCTATATATGTTTTCTCCTGCAAATGTAAGTGTATTATCACCACTTTTTATCACTGCTCCACTACCGCTTATAACAGCCGAATATAGCTCAGCCGTTGTATCCCTCTCAAAACATAAAGTTGCATTATTTGTTATATTCTGATTCTGTAAAGTTGCGACAGTTCCCTTCAATGTTCCTGCACTTATCGTTGTCCCTCCATAATATGTGTTTTCACCCGAAAGTGTAACTGTGCCTTCTCCACTCTTTATCAGAGCGCCAGAAGCGCTTATCACATCTGAATATGTCCCCGTAGTACTTTGATTAAAACATACCGTCGCACTATTTGTTATATTTCCCTGTAAACTTGTTGTTGTTCCCGTCAATATTCCATTGCTTATTGTTGTGCCACCACCATATGTATTTGCACCTGAAAGCGTAACATTACCTTCTCCCGCTTTTTCCACTTCACCCGTGCTGCTTATTACACCTGAATATGTACCATCCGTACCCTGATCAAACCACAAATTTGCATTATTTGTAATATCTCCCTGTAAACTTGTAGTTGTTCCACGTAATGTTCCTGCACTCACCGTCGTTCCACCACTATATGTATTTGCACCTGAAAGGTAAACATGACTCTCTTCAGTAGTTTTTTCCAACGCCCCTTCCCCAGCAAGTATTGCACTTATCGAACCACTTTGAACCTCATATGAAGTACCTGTCAAAACGCCGTCCGTTCCTGTAATTTCGCCGCTTGTCAATGTTACAACTGCTACTATGTCAGAATAGCCGGCAATATCAAGTGTCCCACCTGAAATTGTCACCGCCCCGCTGTTGGCTAAAACATTATCTACACCAAGCGTTAACGCCCCTACGCTTACTTCCGTTCCACCAGTATACGTATTTGCCCCCGAAAGCGTAACCTGATGATCAGTAGTTTTGGTCAACTTCCCTTCGCCTCCAAGTTTTGCGCTTACTGTTCCGTATTGAACTTCATACGAAGTGCCTGTTAAAACACCTGCTGTTCCCTTAATTTCACTGTGCCAACCACCTTCAAACGTTACAGCACCTACTATGTCACTGTATTCATCAATATCCAATACGACACTACTACCTGAAACTAAAACCGGACTACTATTAGCTAAAACATTATGAGCCCCAAATACCAATGTACCATTACTTACTGTCGTTCCACCTGTATATGTATTTTCACCGGTCAGTGTCAATGTTCCGTTGGCATTCTTGACAAAACTCCCATCTGTCCCGCTCATTACACCGCTAAATTCTAAACTTTCCCAACTAGAAATTGTTGTTAAAGTGCCACTGCCCAATGTCACATTGCCTGCACCTGATACAGAATATATTGTGTCTGAATGATCATTCAAATCTAAAACAGCGCCTGCCTCAACAACAACATCTGTAGAGGTTGAAAGCACATTATTAGCACCGCATTGTAGGGTGCCCTCATTTATTTTAGTATCCCCTGTGTATGTACTCGCTTCAGAAAAAGTAAGTGTGTTATCACCTTCCTTTTCAACTATACCAGTTCCGCTAATTATATGCGTATATTCTTCAGCCGTTGTATCCCTCTCAAAACATAGGGTCGCATTATTAGTTATATTTCGATTTTGTAAAGTAGCAACCATTCCCACTAATGTTCCAGTGGTTATTGTTGTTCCTCCGCTATACTCATTTGCACCTGAAAGTGTAACCGTACCACCACTTGTCTTTTCCAATGCACCTTCTCCTGCGAGTATCGCGCTTATCGTTCCGTCCTCAACAACATATGAATTACCGGTCAATTTACCCGATGTCCCAATAATAGAACCGCTCGTTAATGTTACATCTCCTACCGTATCACTATAACTACTGATATCAAGTATACCGCCAGAAACATTTATTGCACCGTCATCATCCAAAGCACCACCCGCACCATACGCCAATGACCCTGCGCTTATTGTCGTACCACCAGCATAAGTACATGCCCCTGAAATTGTAAGCGTACCGTTACCAGATTTAATTAAATCTCCACCATGGCCATAATCTATAATCGCAGACATGTTAGTAGCACCTGACCCAGTAACCGTTAACGTCTGATCATAGATAGCAACATGACCACTAAACGTTAGTAATGTCCCATTATTCGTAAAACTCTGGTGATGTTGAAGACCTATATTAGCGCTAAAGGCATTTGATAGGCCGGCATTATTGGTTATACCAGAATTTAATAGCAGAGAATGCATAGTTGATATGTCAAAACCTGTTGAATTAAAAGTAATAATGCCATAACTAATTATACCTCCCCAATTATTATAGGGTGTTAAACGTGTAGATCCATCAAAAGTCAGGCCATCGTCACCCCAAGGAGCAGCATCACCCTCCCAGTTTTCAGGTGTTGAAAAATCATTGTCGTCACCACCACCATCCCACGTGCGAACAGTATAGGCAGAAGCATTGAGGGATACCCCAAAGACAATAACGAAAATTCCAAATAAAATCTTAATCGGTTTCACCAGAAAATCTCCAATTACTCATTAGTAACTTATTATTCGAGTAAGGGGTAAAACCCCGCATTGAGAACTACCTGTAGCAGAAGTTTTGCTTTAATTCTTCTCGACTTTGCTCGAAGAATAAACTATTTTCATTTTTATTAGTGTCCATCAAAGTAGGACATATTCGTTTCATATAATATTTAAGTTTTTAACTTCTTGCCAATAGGCATAAGCAAAAACATACAACTCCCCCTTTTCCCCACAAAGGAGAGGGGGTTGAAATATAAAAAGATTTTGCAAGCGATTACGTTTGCCATACAGGCTAATTTTCTAATATCTTTTATAATTCGTCAATAAAAAATTGTTTGAATGTTAGTAGTCCGCTTTTTGTAGTACTTGATTTGTCCGCTTTCTGTTTTTGTTAGTCGAAGTGTCCCCTTTAGGTGAATGAGAGATGATAACAGAAAAATTTAGGGGGGGGACGAGACATAACACAGGAAATCAAGGGGGGAGGGAGTGAGATTCTTTTCCAACAAAACAAGCTATCTCCGATATCTCAGAAACAGCTTGTTTGTTTTGCACATGTTATTGGTATTAATTTATCTAAAAGCTGGGGTGGATAAGGGGATTTGAACCCCCGGCCCCTTGAACCACAATCAAGCGCTCTAACCAGCTGAGCTATATCCACCGTATGTCGTATATAATAATATTATTCAGTTTTATCAAATTGGCTTTTTGGTGCACCGCAAAGTGGACAAAGCCAATCTTCAGGTAATTGATCAAAAGATGTATTGGGAGCTATATTAGCGTTTGAATCACCTTCTGCTGGATCATATACGTAACCGCATACTGAACATATATATTTATCCATACTTCATCTCCTCTATTTTATTTTTATCGCGTTCACCGGACAGCTTGATGCAGCTTCATTGGCCTTATTTTGCTGTTGCTTTGCGATCTTATCAACTTTTGATATTGCTTTACCATCGTCATCTAACGCAAATACAACCGGACATATTTCTACACAGAGACCACAACAAATGCATATGTTTTTATCAATTATTGTTTTCATTTGAGTCTCCTTTCTTCAGTAACAACTATCCTATCTATTTGCCACTGAATTTCTTTAAGTAATACTCAATCTCAGCATTAGTTGCAAACTTAGGTTTATCACTGCTGTCTTGATCATCCACTTTTTTTCGCATCTCGGACGGCATCCTGCTTTTGTCCATGAGTTTTTTTAATTCATGTGGATCAATTACTTTTGCACCTAATCTCTTACAATACCTGCCAATATCTGTTTTATCTGTTGTTACGACTATTACTCTTTTTTTATTTTCTGCTCTCTCAACAATATCATTTATAATATCGTCAGCATCTATTTTAGGGGCACCATACATTACAACGATGCCATGAAAATGACTTTTCTCATTGCCTAAAGTTTCTTGAGAACGATTATCGAATACTACTGTTATTTCAACGTTTTTCTTTCGGCGATATTCTACCAAAGCAAAAAGTAACTTCTCTCTACTTTGTCGGAGATGATTACCGCCTGTCTGAAATATATAATTATGACCATCTACAATAATATGGTTAGACAATTCTCAATAACTCTATGTTATGAAGATACAATCCTGTTTTTCCATTCTCTACCGACTTTGAAATGAACAATCTTTCTTTCAGGAATCGTTACCACTTCTTGCGGTTTGTTCGGATTACGGCCAAGACGTGACTTTCTAACTTTCACGCTAAAAACACCAAAATCTCTTAATTCAATTCTGTTGCTTTGCGCAAGATTCGATTTTAGCTTTTCGAGAAAAGCATCAATTATCTTCTTTGTTTCGATCTGAGTAAAGTCCATCTCTGCTGCAATCTGATCTGCTAACTGCTTCTTTGTTATTGTAGCCATAAACACCTCCGTACTTTGGCATATTTGTGTATCATACTATCATAAATAATCTTACAGATAAAGGATAATTTTATTTATCTGGTAATAAAGTAAAAATCAAGCCCCGCACCTGGATCCCCCCTCCGAGGATAACTCGACTAAAATAATCCACTACGCTATGCTTGTGTCTTTTGAGTCTCGTTTAGGAACGAACCCCATCCGGTGGTTCTCACCCTTCCAGTCACTTTGCACCTGGAGGGATAAAGTTTTCTTTCAGAAAACTATCCTTAAATATCGGGTAAACCATCTGGTCGGAACGAACCCCATCCGGCGGTTCTCACCCTTCCAGTCACTTTGCGCCTGGAGGGATTCGAACCCCCGGCCCACGGATTAGAAATCCGTTGCTCTATCCAACTGAGCTACAGGCGCATAACAGCTTTAAGCTATAACAAAAACAATAAACTAACTTATTTCTTACAGCTTACAGCTTATAGCTAGTATATCGGGGTGAGTGGATTCGAACCACCGACCCCCTGCTCCCAAGGCAGGTGCGCTATCCAAACTGCGCTACACCCCGTAAAATCATATATATCAAAGACCATCGAGTAAATATTTTATAAGCCCTATTGAGGCAGTGCGTTATATAATAACAAAAAAAATAATTGTGTCAATTGCTTTTAGAGATTTTTTATAGAAAGTTACTGCGGGATAATTTGCATTAAAATTCAATCCCTTTTTGTGCTTTTGTCCCTTTTTTGAATGCATGTTTTACTTCTTTCATCTCGGTAACAATATCAGCTTGATCAATGATCTTTTTCTTAGCATCACGTCCGGTAAGCACTATGTGCATCTTCTTAGGTTTTTCCTTGATAAGGAGTAATACTTTTTCAATATTAATTAATCCATATGAAATTGCATAATTTATTTCATCCAATATAATAAGATTGTATTTCCCTAAACGTGTATTTAATTTTACAAACTCGAATGCTTTAGCAACTTTTCTTTTTTCACGTTCAACTGCTTTGCTACTGTTCTTATCAAAAAAACCTCCTCCCATAGGGACAATGGTAAGCTGAGGAATAAGCTTCTGAGCAATTTTTAGTTCCCCGGTATTCTTTGATGATTTAATAAATTGAACAACAAGCACTTGCATTCCCTGTCCTATAGCACGTAATGCAAGGCCAAGTGCCGCTGTAGTTTTCCCCTTACCATTTCCCGTATGCACAACAACTAAACCATTACTCATAGTGCCCCATATTTTTTCTTCGCGCTTCAGCTCGTTCAAATATATTCTTAAAGTTACCTTCTTTTTTATCTCGTAACTCTTTGAGAGAATCAATGTATTCTTTTATAATCCAAAAATATTTCTTGTGTGCTGTTTTAGCTAATGTTTTAAGCACACTTATTTTTTCTTCTAAAACGAAGTCAATACCTTGAATATCAATCCACTCCAGATAAACAGTAAAGTCTGCGTATCCATCAGCTTTTTTTAATTCATTTACGGGAAGTTTCTTGTATATCCTTTGGGTTCTTTTAATTACTCTTTGATTCTTTGCGCCCTTTATATTTGTATTATATGTCTTTGACCCGGCATACTGCGTTAGATACGGCACTTTCAGTAAACCTAATAATCTTTTCTCCGTTTCTAATTCTGATAATTGAATGTGCGGTTTGTTGCCATGTGCAATCTCCGGTATCTTCAAAGGCGAAGTAAGATCCGTCTTTTTTATCCAGCCATAAAACTCACTTTTTTCACTCCACAACCGCACCCTAATAGAATCCTCTGTATCCTCAAGAACACAGTATTGCGCCCCATAATAGAGATATCCAATCGGCGTATTACCTTGATATATCGGAACTTTTTTCACACTAACAGTATGAAGCGGATATTGAGTTTTTTCAGGATAGCATTGTGATGAATGAAAACCAATCAGGCATATTACACATACCATGAGAACAGGTTTAATGTTCATGCGCGTCTTCCTTCTTAACATAGCCTCTTCCTATTCCAATAACAATTAATGCACATAAAATAATCGAACACACAACCCGAAAACTATGAGGAATGCATTCAGCATGTTTCCCTAGTTGTGTGACAACATGCATATCAAAATATGAATATATAAAATTAAGCGCTAACCCCATTAATAGGCTTGTCACGGCAATTGACAAAAGATATATCACCGCACTTTTCTTTCCGATATATTTCCATACAACGGTAAGTGTTGCCAGATTTGTTGCCGGTCCTGATAAAAGAAACACTAAAGCGGCTCCCGGACTGACACCGACAACAATTAAACTTGCGGCAATCGGTGTTGTTGCAGATGCACAGATATAAAGCGGTATTCCCGCTATAAGCATAATTATCATCTCAAGAAATCCCTGCCCAATAAAACGTGTGAAAAACCCTTCCGGGATAATCGCTGTTATCATTCCCGCAGCTATAATGCCAATAAACAGCCATTTACCAATATCACCTAAAAACTCTATATATCCATACTCAAAAATCCTCCATATTTTTCTGAGCGGTGAGTGACTATGGCCTGGCTTTTCGTTTTCATTACAGATACGACATACATCTTCGGTCACTTTTATTTCTTCCTCTTTTTCTTTTCTACTGAAAAAATTTTCCGCTATGCCACAGGTCATCGCTGTAACAAATGCTGCAACAGGCCTAAAAATGGTAAAAAGCGGATCGAGAAGAGAGTACGTAATAGCGATGGAATCAACACCTGTTTCCGGCGTTGACACCAAGAATGATAATGTTGCACCCTTTGATGCACCATGTTTTCGAAGTGAAAGGGCGGCAGGGATTACTCCACATGAGCACAATGGCAGCGGAATTCCCCACAAAGCAGCTTTAGTAACAGAACTGGTGGTTTTCTTCCCTATTGATTTGCCGATCTTATTAGTAGGCACATACACATGTATAATGCCCGCAAAAAAAAGGCCTAAGAGCAAAAACGGCGACATACTATTAAATATTTCCGCCGTATCCATAACAACTTTATGTAAAAACGTTACTATTTCTTCCATACGCTTTGTCCTTAAGCACAACTATAGTACAAAACCTCATTTTTGTTCAATACAAATACTTAGGAGAGTATATGTGCGGCAAATAAAAAGAGTACCATAAGTTCTGTAATTTCAGATATAAAACCTATTACATCACCGGTAATACCGCCAATTTTTCTGTATGATACAACAAGAAACAACGTCACCGTCAAGAGGACAAAAAAGAGACATACAAATAATTGTAATTGTAGAAAAATAACGCCTGCGACAAGCATCCATAGCGATGCAATTATAAGATCTGCAAGGGTAAGTGATTCAACAAATGATTTCCCTGTCCCTTTTTCGCTACGCGCATAATTTAATGCATATGATGATAACACCATAGCCCACCTACCCATTAGAGGCATCATAATAAGCGCATAGTTTTTAGAATAACTGCACAGAGCATTCAATAGCTCATATTTAGCTATAAGAAGTAGTACTATACCTATAACACCAAATGCACCAACCCTACTGTCTTTCATTATGGAAAGAATCTTCTCTCTTGATCGTGAACTCATAAAACCATCTATCGTATCTGAAAACCCATCAAGATGTAGCGCTCCGGTTAAAAGTACGAGTATTCCTATAAGAAAAAGATTCACAAGCCGTACTGGCAAAAACAGCGTAAGAACGTAATTACAGACAACTAACACAGCACCAATAAAAATGCCGACAAGAGGAAAATAACGCATTGATCGGGCAAGATCATCATCTTTTAAGGAAGCGCCCGGGAGAGATATTCTGGTAAGAAACTGTAAGGCACCTACCATATACTTAAGAGTTTTCAATGGTTTCATTCTCCATTTTTCATTAGTGATCGCGACCACTTACTCCTGCATCACCAAATGTGGCCATATCATTTAATATTTTTGTCGCAGCATCTACAATACCCATTGAAAGTGCTGCTCCTGTCCCTTCTCCAAGCCGCATATCAAAATCAAGAATAGGTTCAAGACCCATATCTTTTATTATTTTTGACTGCCCGATCTCCACCGACTTGTGTGCAGCAAATATATAATCTTTGACCATAGGACATAATTTAAAGGCAATATAGGCGCCAGCGGCAGAAATCAGACCGTCAACCATAACTGGTATCTTGAGTGACGCCGCGCCAAGCACTACTCCCGCAATGCCTCCTATTTCAAAACCACCAACTTTTGCAAGTACATCTAAGGGATCATCTCTATCAGGACTGTTTACAGATATTCCTTTTTCAATAACTCGTATTTTATTTTTCAGTGCATCATCATCTATACCTGTCCCCCTACCTGTTACCTGCTCAACCGGACAATTCAAAAACACTGCTGCAATCGCACTTGATGGTGTCGTATTTCCTATACCCATATCTCCAGTCCCAACAATATCTAAACCATTTTGTTTTAACTCGTATACAACTTCAATCCCTCTTTCGATTGATTGCACCGCTTCATCTTTACTCATTGCCGGGCCTTCAGTAAAATTCTTTGTCCCATAGGCAACCTTTTTGTTGATTATCGCCAGCGATGTATCAAAGTCGGTATTAACACCCATGTCTACAACCTTAACATCAGCACCAACATGACGAGCAAGTACATTGATTGCCGCTCCGCCACTAACAAAGTTATATACCATTTGGGGAGTTACTTCCTGAGGAAATGCGCTTACACCTTCAACGACAACACCATGGTCACCGGCCATAGTAACAATCACCTTGTTTTCTAATCGTGGCTGCTCATTTTCAGTAATAGCAACAATTTTTTTAGCAATATCCTCAAGCAGCCCTAAACTTCCCTGAGGTTTTGTTAATGAATCTAATCGTTTTTGAGCGCTATCCAAAAACGACTGTTTAACTGGTGCTATTGATGCAATTGTTTTTGTAATTAATTCCATGATAGTTCATCTCCTTTTATATCATTGCTATATGGGATACAAACAGATTGCTTCGCTAACGCTCGCAATGACAGGTTATTTAATCTTTTGGGGAATACCCGCTATCATAAAATAGACCGCTTGTGCTTCACTGGCAAGAATTTGATTTACACGGCCAAGAATATCCCTAAACTCTCTTCCCATTTTATAAGGGGGAACCAAACCCAGCCCTACCTCATTTGAAACAATAATAACGGTATGTTTTTTAATCGATTTTATAGATTTGGTGATTTTTTTTATTTCCTTTTCAGGATAAACCTTACTTTTCTTAGGTGCAAGCATACAGTTAGAAACCCAACCACCGATACAGTCAATGATCGAGGCATCGTATTTTGAAAGGTGTTTGATTGCCGTACTATTAAGATCTATTTTTTCTTCAAAAGTATCCCAGCTAGAAGGTCTTTCATCTTTATGTTTCTTTATACGCTGACGCATTTCAGCGTCACATGCGACACCCGTCGCAATATAAGCCACTTTCCTGTGCTTTTTCGCTTGCTGTAAAGCGAAAGTACTTTTACCACTCCGAGCACCGCCAAGGACAAAAATAATCTTAGCCATTTTTAGACCACCATATTCATTTGTTTTACCATGCTAAATCCATCAACTTTTTCAATAATCGAAAGTGACGCTGTATCAATGCTCATATGCCAAAAATCCTGCATTGAAACATTCAGCACATTACATAATACCACACGTATCGGTCCGCCATGAGATACGACAAGAATATTTCCGTTCTTATGCCGTTTTGTTATACGTTCCATTTCTTGCGTAATTCTTTTCTGCATACTTTTGGTTGATTCGCCCCCCGGCATAGTGAAATTTGGAAGATCTCTAAACCATTTATCAAACAAAAATCCATCATTAGACTGCATCTCTTCAAATGTCATTCCTTCCCATCTTCCAAAATCAATTTCTCGTAACCCACGAGTTGTTTTTAATGTTGTTTTTTTATTTTTCAGTATTATTTTTGCGGTATGAACACACCGTTTCAGGTTGCTTGAATAAGCTGCAGAAAAATCAATTTTATCAAGTTTCTTAGCAAGTCTCTTTACCTGTGCAACACCTTTTTTATCGAGATTAACGTCCGTAATACCATGATACTTCTTAATAACCGTACCAACCGTTTCACCATGTCTAACTAAATATAATCTCATTTTATTCTCCTTAAAAAAAAGGGACAATCCCCTTTTTTAGTAGATGTGAATACCGACTTTTTTAAGCAAGATTGATAGCTTTGAAAGAGGTAATCCTATTACATTAAAGTAGTCGCCATCAACCTCTTCTACCAATGCACCGCCAAGCCCTTGTATTGCATAAGCACCGGCTTTATCTAAAGGCTCCTTGGTCGCCACATAGGCTTTTATTTCTTTTTCACTTAATGTTTTAATTTTCACGCGGGTTTCTTCTGTAGCTATGTAGTGTTTTTCCGCCTGCATATCAATCACCGCTATACCTGAAACGACCGTATGAAATCTGCCGCTTAAGGCTTTTAAATGCGCTATTGCTTCTTTTCCATCTCGGGGTTTACCTATAATTTTCTTTCCCAAACACACAAAAGTATCTGCGGAAATAATTATTGCATTTTTATATTTTCGAGCAACCGCCATTCCCTTTTCTAAAGCAAGATACTGGGCTAATTCTTTGCGAGGTTTACGGATGGTCATATCCTCAACATAATCACTATGGACAATTTCAAAAGGTATACCCAGCTGCTTGAGCAGTTTCTTTCTACGTGGAGATGATGAGGCCAAAATAATCTTTTTCATGCATATTGTTTTATCTCTAAATATTTATAAAGTCAATGAATATAAAAACACCTTCTCACATAAAAAAAGGCACTGGGTGTATAGAAACACCCGTGCCATTTTTTTATGCTCATTTTTCGCAAATATTATTCAGATGATTTTAACAAACGTACCTTGATGATATCCTTTACGGCAGCGATATTTGCTATTACTTCTTCAGGAACATCTCCATCAATATCTACAATAGTATAAGCAACATCATCTTTACTCTTATTAAGCATTTCAGAGATATTCAGTTTTGCATCAGCTAAAATAGTTGATATATGCCCAACAACACCAGATACATTGTTATTTGCTATACATATACGTGACACGGCAACTGTTCCTAAAGAACATGCAGGAAAATTTACTGAATTAATGATATTCCCATTTTCAATAAAATCCTTTATTTGTTTTACAACCATCATTGCACAATTTTCTTCAGACTCGTCAGTTGAAGCGCCAAGATGCGGAATACATATGGTATTATCCATCTTTAGGAGCTCTTCATCAGCAAAATCTGTTACATAACTTGATACAACGCCATCAGCCATTGCTTTGGATAAATCGGCATTATTAACGAGCCCACCGCGTGCAAAATTCAAGATCTTAACACCTTTTTTCATTAAGCCGAATCGTTCCGCGTTAAGTATCCCTTTTGTCTTATCGTTTAAAGGAACATGCAAAGAAATATAATCGCTCGATGCGATCAAATCATCTAATCCCTTTGCTTTCTTTACCTCTCGTGATAGATTCCATGCTGCTTCAACAGATATATAAGGATCAAAACCTTCCACTTCCATACCAAGAGCCAACGCATCGTTTGCAACCATTACACCGATTGCACCAAGGCCGATAAGTCCGAGTTTCTTCCCTTTGATTTCGCTTCCTGCATAGTGTTTTTTATTTTTTTCAACGATTGCAGACACTTCAGCGCCTTTTCCAACAAGCGTTTTCGCAAAATTAATACCATCAACGATCTTGCGCGAAGAGAGAAGCAGCCCAGCTACAACGATTTCTTTTACTGCGTTTGCATTTGCCCCGGGAGTATTAAATGCAACAATCCCCTTTTCCGTGCATTTTGGCAGGGGAATATTGTTCACTCCAGCACCAGCACGACCTACAGCTAGCAAACTTTCAGGTAAATCCATATCAAGCATATTCTGACTTCTCACAAGTATAGCGTTAGGATTTACTACCTCAGTACCGATTTCATACTTATCTAAAGGAAACTTCTCTAGCCCCTTTGTGGATATCTTATTTAACATTTGTATCTTATTCATTTTCCCCTCCTAGCTATTTGATTGTTCAAACTTTTCTATAAATTCTACCAGTTTTTTAACCCCTTCTACGGGCATTGCATTATAAATACTTGCACGCATACCACCGACAGATCTGTGACCCTTTAATGTAACCAATCCAATTTGCACGGCTTCTGCTATAAATTTTTTATCCAAATCTTCGTTTGGTAGCACAAAAGGCACATTCATGATTGATCGTGAATCAGGTGCAACCGGTACATTGAATAACTTTGATTTATCGATCGCATCATAAAGCATTGCGGCTTTATCTTCGTTTATTTTTTGAACAGCTGCAATCCCGCCAAGACTCTCAATCCATTCAAAAACAAGCTTGCAGATATAGATTGAGTAGCATGGCGGCGTATTGTACATAGAATCATTTTCAACATGTGTTTTATACTCAAGCAATGTCGGTGTTCCATCTAACACTGTGCCAACAAGATCATTTCTGACAATAACTATTGTAACGCCAGATGGCCCCGCATTCTTTTGTGCTCCTGCAAAAATGATCCCGAATTTGCTAACATCAATCTCTTCAGACAAAAAATTCGATGACATATCAGCTACGAGCGGAACATCACCGGTATCAGGAATTTCCATATATTTTGTTCCATAGATCGTATTATTCGTAGCGATATAAAAATAATCAGCATCTTTTGTAAAAGTCGCTGGATCAAGCTTCGGAATAAAGGAAAAGTTTTTATCTTCCGAAGATGCAACAACATTCACTTCACCATATTTCTTTGCTTCTTTAATCGCTTTTTTTGTCCAGCTACCGGTATTTACATAATCTGCTTTCTTTGATTTTTTTAAAAGATTCATTGGCACCATTGCAAACTGCAAAGATGCACCACCTTGTAAAAAAAGAATCGAATAATTATCAGGAATATTCATTATCTTTTTCAGTGTGGCTTTCGCATCTTCCATAATTGAGCTAAAATCTTTTCCACGATGGCTAAGTTCCATAACAGACATACCGCTTCCATTATAATCAAGCATTTCTGCTTGTGCCTTTTTTAAAACTTCTTCCGGCAACATCGCTGGACCTGCACTAAAATTATAAATTGTTCTCATAGCACCCTCCTTGTGTTTTGTTATTGTATATTCAACTCTTTAAATGCAACTATTTCTCTGAGCATATTTGTCAAATCAACATTCTTAACAACAATGTGCTGGGGAACTGAAAGAAACACAGGCGCAAAATTCAAAACCCCATTTACCCCAGCGGTTACCAATCTATCCGTAACGTTTTGTGCTGAATCAGCAGGAACCGCAACTAATGCAATCTCGATCTTTTCTCGAACAATAACATCCTCAAGTTGATAGACGGGATACACATTAATATCTGATTTAATAAGTTCGAGCCTGTTAATACTGTCTTCAAAACCTGCAACAATGTTAAAACCCTGTGGTTCAAAATTAGAGTATGCCAAAAGAGCCGAACCAATTCTGCCTAATCCGACAACACATGCATTTCTTTTTTTATCAAATTGGAAATAACTACCTATAAGTTCTTTTAACTTCACTACATTGTATGATCGTGTGGATTCGCCATCCCGACCAATAAAGCTGAGATCTTTTCTAATAGTAAAGCCAGGAACTCCCAATAACTGTCCCAATTCACTTGACTGCACTTTTTCTACACCTTTCTTATCCAGGTCTTCAAGAAAACTGTATAGCCTGCAGTAACGCTCAACTGTTGGTTTTGGTATCTTTTTCATCAAAACACCCTCTTATTGTGATTTATTTCACACTACCAATATATAATGTGCATATTTACGTGTCAAGTATTTATTCTAAAATATTTTAATCACCATATATCCGCTATACCGTGTATTTTTTCACGATAACAAGCTTGACAGTATCTCGTTATTTACCTCAACACCGAACAGCGCAAACCGAAAACCGAACAATAAATCTTGATTTATTGTTTTATAACCCTTATGATGTTAGCCACTTATGACAGAAATAAATATTGGTTCACTCACATTAAAAAATAATCTTGTTATGGCCCCTCTTGCTGGTTATACCGATTGGCCATTTAGACAAATTCTATCTAAATTTAAGTGTTCACTTGCCTACACTGAAATGGTAAGCGCAAAAGCACTCTCCATGAACCATCAAAAAACAAAAGAACTCCTCTTCTTTGAAAAGACCACACCATCACTTATGCATGGTTGTCAGCTTTTTGGCAGTGATGTTGAGTCAATGACAAAAGCTTCACAGATCGTTCAGAAAATGGGATACAACGCGATTGATATTAATATTGGATGTCCCTGTCCAAAGATTATTAAAAGCGGTGCCGGCTCAATACTTCTCACCAACCCAATGAAACTGTCTCAGCTATTAAAAGCTATGCGTAAAGTTATTACTATTGCCTTTACCGCAAAGATAAGAATTGGTTGGGATCAAAACTCAATGAATGCTGTTGAAATAGCACATATAATTGAACAAGAGGGTGTTGATGCGCTTTTTGTTCATGGACGAACACGCTCCGCAGGCTTTTCAGGAAAACCAAATCTCGATAAAATTAAAGAAGTAAAAGAACGGGTTAACATTCCCTTGTTTGGCAATGGAGATATAAAAGATGTCTCAAGCGCAGAAGAGATGCTCTCCCAAACGGGATGCGATGGTCTTATGATAGGACGATACGGTTTTGAAGACCCAAGCGTATTTAATAGAATCGATGCTGCATTAAACAATGAATTGATTCCGGAAAAACCATCCCGCAAAGAACTTCTTCTTCTTTTAAGGCACTTATGTGAAAAACTATTTATTTATTATGGCGATAAAAGAGGCGTCTTTCGTTCGAAAAACGCACTGCTTTTCTGCCTACGAAATTTTCATGGGGCAAGCACTATGAGAAGACAGATATCACAATTTAACACACAAGATGATTTTAATACATTCTTCGAAGATCAATTAGGTAGACAATGCAATTAAGGTCGAGTAGATATAATATGGCCGTCACACTTAGACATGCTTTGTGTTCCCTGTTACTCTCCCCTTTCGGTTTGGAGAGTGTCACATTATTCTGTCTTATGCTTCGACTTCAACACCCCTCACAGAA